>QNDJ01000009.1 GCA_003644825.1 Candidatus Zhuqueibacterota bacterium
AATTACTCTACCTGTAAATTCCAGACCTCAAAAACCTGTAATTTTAATCATTTTTGATTTCTCATATAATATGGCGATAAAAGAGGCAGAAGGTTTTCGATATGAAATTGCTCTTGATGTCCTGAAAAAGATTGATTTTTCCAGGATTGATTCGAAATTTGGGCTGATAGTTTTTGGAGCAGACAGTAAAAAAAATGGAAATGACGATATATCAATACCCGTCAAACCAGATGTTAACACTGAAAAAGAGATTTTATCTCGCTTAAATATTTTGATTCCTTATGGAGAAAGCCCTCTTGCAGGTGCACTAAAAAAATCTAAAGAAATACTCAATAAAAATAACAGAAACTACATAATTTTATTCTCAGCAGGTGTTGAAACGTGTGGTGGTAACCCTGTAAGTACTGCCAAAGAACTAAAATCTGAAGGATATATTTCCAGGATTTTCTGTATCGGATTTGGTGAAAATAATTTGTTGAGGGAAATAGCAAAAAACACCAGCGGAATTTATTATAATGTAACCCAGTTCACTTCTTTAAAAAGTGAAATCCTGAAAGAAATATACGGGAAAAATTATAATGTTGCCTTTTCCCAATCAAAAGCAGTTTTTTCTGGAAAAATTGGATATAGAAATTTCATTAAAAAAAAGCTACAGGTTCCTGCCTATGGTACTGAAATGACTCTTAAAGACCTTCAGGGTAATATAGTTAGGAAAATGAAATACTGGAGAGGAATAATTGAAAATATCCCTCCAGGGAAATATATAATTCAACTAACAAATAGCGGACAAAATCAACAGGATAGCATAATAATAAGACCAGGTGATTTTATAATAAAAAATTTCATATTTGATATAGAAACAGGAAATTTAACCTTTAAACACCTCATTGAAGGAGCTCCCGAAGGAAAAGCCTATGGAACATTTACACAGATTAACCATGAAAATGGAGAAACAATATATACAGGAACAAGATGGTCAGGAACCCTTCAAGATTTACCCATCGCAAAATATACAATTATTGCAACTAATTCCTCCATTACAAAGAAAAAAACCATCATACTAAAACCCAATAAAACTGAAGAAGTAACATTTTCATTTTCACTGAAAACGGGGAGAATTGCCTACAAGTGTTTTATGGACACTGAAAAACGTAAAATTGCTTATGGCACAACTGTAAAAATCTTCAGATTACCCATAGAAGAACTTGCTTTTGAAAGCAGTGACCAGTGGAGAGGAACTACATCTTTAATACCACCAGGAAATTATAGAATCGAAGGGGAATATCAGGGAATTGTTAAAAAAGAAAATGTTTATGTTGCCCCGGATTCCACGGTTAATTATGACTTTATTTTTAACATCAGAAAGATTAAACTCTCATATAAGTGCTATAGAAATAAAGCAAAATCCCCGGCTAATGGAACAATAATGGAAATCTTTAATTCGAAAGGAGTCTTAGTGGAACAGTTGCAGGGATGGAGAGGTTCTATACTTTTACCTGAGGGGTCATATCTTTTAAGAGCTCAATATCAGGGAAAACTTATTTCCAGAAATATTGATCTCTTTTTAAAAGAAAGCTCAACTTTTGAACAGGAATTCTACTTCAGCCAATAAGTATTTACTGCCTTAAAACACTCACATCCTCAAACATTATACTTCTTAATTCGTTAGCCCACTTTTGTAATAAACCTTTGTATAATTCTTGTCTTTCTATAGCAGAAAGATATTCATTTTTTCCCTCACGATCAGCAGGAAAAAAGGAAATCCCTCTGGACATACTATTACTTGCTGAAACAACATCAACAAAGGATAAAAAACCATCCTTTACATCAATTAAATTCACCGAAACAGATATGTTTACCGAGGTTTTCGGTAGCCCTATCAAATAAGGAATATAAAAACCTTTGTCTCTTTCCTGCTTGAACTGAACAATTTCTCCAACAACCACATAATCAACACCCAGCTTCTGTCCTAGGCGCTGAGCTGTTTTCAGGTCTATTTTACTATCCGGTTTTAATCCTTCCATTTCCAGAACTCTTTTTACATCTTTCTGTTTTGATAAAACAAAGTACTCATTGTAATCAAATACTTCTTTAAAGCTTTCTGTGAGCTGTTCACCTATAGGTGCTTTACCTTTTGTGTTAAAACCCAGAACTGCAATTTTGGTAATTTGTGATAGATATTTAAATATTCCCTGCTGATCAATATTATTAAATTGGAGTGAACCAACAGAAATTTGATTTCTGTTGGTAATTTCTATTTTCCTGAATACTTTTCCATCTTCTTTTTCAACAAATGAAATTAACTCATCGGATAGTTTTTCATCTCCTCTTGGGTTTGTATGAACAAGATAAATAAATCTAAAATCATCTCTATTTACATTAAATCTTCTAATAATATTCATCAAATCTCTTTCAATTGAACGAGGTGGTGATTCCATAATTCCATCTGTGAACATTATAATTCTCTGAATGTGAATTCTGTTATAGTCACTTCTTTTAAAAGACTCCAGTTCTCTATAAGCTTTTTTCAGCCCACCAACAATATCTTCAACTACAATATTTTTGTCTTTATTTTCCTCCAGAACTGTTGTATTAGCAGTAACTTCGTCCGGTATATCCCTGATAGAATTCTTTAAATCTTCTTTTTTAAACTCATTTATTTCGCGCCAGGTCAAAGAATTTACTTTATCTGAAAACGTAATAACAGAAATATTAGACCCTATTTTTGCACTATCAACAATAGAAATAATAAAATCAACTGTGTTCCTTAAAACATCCTCTCCTCTTTTATTTTCCAGCAATCCTCTTCCAATCATTGAAGGTGAACCATCTATTAAAAAAACCGTATCTCTTATTGGCTGTCTTAACTGAGAAAAAACAACGCCTTCTCTTACAAAGAATGGTTTTCTCCCGGATAAGATTACAGGTTCTCTTGCTTCAATTACAGGTACTGGAGATCCTCTTCTCCTTCTTCTTCCAAAAACACTGTTGAATTTTAAATCTATAAAAGAACCAAAACCAGGAAGATTTTTACCCATTCCTAAAGAAACACCTAATTTCAAAGCAAACCTTGGCTTATTAACAAGTGTTATTCCAAAAGATGCAACTCCTACACTCTTACTTTCTCCTTCTTTAGCCAAAATTCTATTGGAATTGTATTCACCAAATAGCCTTATATTTTTAAATAGGGATAAATCTGCACCAATACCAAAATGAAACTGGTCAGAACTTATTATTTTCCCCCTTTTTGATATACCCTGGTACTGGTCTAACATTCGGTACCAGAAAATGCTATCTGACTCAGCTATTTGTTCAACATTTCCGCTTAAATTATGGAAATATCCTCCATTCACTTTAATGGAAGCTTTTCTCCAGGTAAAATCCATATAAAGGTTAGTTCCCCATCCACCTTTTTCGGATGTAAAAGACCTCATCAATCTGTGACCTTCATTAAATCCAGTAGGTATTAAATAGTATCCCTCAACAGCAGCATTGAATTCGGAGTCATCTCTGGGAAATCCCGCCCTTAATCCAAATTTTGTATCTCCTGCTCCATATTTATAAGTTTCGCCATTCTTATCCATAAAAGAAACACCTGATAAAAACAACTCCATATTATTCTTGAATCCATACCTTAAATTCCACCTTAAGTCCGATATTATACTATTACCCTTTAAAAATATAGTAGTATCCTTTATACTGTTCTCTCGAACAGAACTGTAAGAAGTAGAAAATTTAAAATCAAGGTTTCCTTTTTTAGCAATTCTTCCTGAATAAATATGAAAAAAATCTCTTGCACCTTCCTGAATTCTGACCTGCGAATAGCAAGAATAACTTATAAATATAATTAAAATAAATAAATACTTAAAAACCTTCATAATTCCTCTAACTCTATAAGGAGTAACCTTGGAAAATCTGGTGAATTTATATCCAGAGAAACCTGAGGTTTTAAATAGGTCTTTAACTGATTATAAGATTCTATAAAATTACCAAGATAATAATAACTCAACGCCATTATTTTCCTTACCGACCTGGCATTCACCTTTTCGTTATGAATAAATTTATATGAACCGTTAAAAACAAAACCCAGTGAATCAAGTTCCACAGCTTTTTTTATTGAATTAATACTCTCCTGATAATCATTAATCTCAAATGATGCCAGTGATAAACCTATAAGGGCATCCTCAAAAGTACTATCAGAACTTACCGCAAAACTAAAATTACTCACAGAATAGTTCAAAATATGAAGTGCAAAATACGTCCATCCAAGCCCATTAAAACTATCAAGAAAAACAGGTTTCCTTTTTGAGGCTTCAATAAATTTTGTCAGAGCCTCACTATATTTACCCTCTTCATAATATTTCCATCCATCAATGGTCAGTTTTTCTGCCGATTCCTCAAGGGCTGCTTTCTCTTCAGGTGGTAAAACATTACCACCACCACAGGAAAAAATAACCAGTAACAACAATATTTTGATTATTCTACTTCGCATAAACCATCTTTCTCGATTTTTTAAAATTATCTGTAACCATTACATATATATATACTCCAGAAGATACAATTCTTCCTTCATCATTTTTACCATCCCATACAACAGTATAATAACCTGCTTCTTTTTCCTCATTTACAAGGGTTCTAACTTTTTGCCCAAGTATTGAGTATATACATAAAGAAACAAACTGCTTTTTACCAATAGAATATTTTATCTTTGTTTCCGGATTAAACGGATTAGGAAAATTTTGATACAGTTCATACTTTAATGGAACCTGTTTACCTTTTACCATAAAATCCTTACTATATGATTCTGAATAATTATTTAAATTATCTTTCAGTTTTACAGAAAAATAATGAATCCCTGAATTTAAACTGGAGTCAATACTTAATAGAGCTTCATCATCCGTTATTGATAAAACCCTGTATTTTACATCTTTTTTATCAATTCTAATCAGTGAATTGTTCAAATCCAAGCCACTACCATTTTCATTATAACAAATTCGAACATATAAATCATTTTTCATTGAGATATTTACATCCTTAACAACTGGAGGGGTTTCATCCAGCGCAAGAAAATATTTGCCAGAAAATCTTATTTTATTCTTCAGCACACCATTGTATATATCTGAATTATCCAGGTATTTTGCAGTGCTGTTATTTCTATCTATATAAAAAAGCCCTGCCTTATCTCTAACAATATCAAGAAAATTCAGGTCAACAGAAATCTCTGCTTCATTATTTAATGGTTTACCACCCATCTCCACAAGATAAAATAGAAGCGGGCATTTTAATTCATCCGGAATCAATTTATTACTATATAATTCTTTTATCAGTAATTTTCTATCATTCTCCGGGACAAGATACACATACTTGTCCTCTAGAAAAGTATTTTCTTTGAACTTCAAAGTAAAAAAACCGTGAGATATAATTGCCTTTTTGTGGGAAGGTACAATCCCTATAGTGAAATCTGTACTATCTTTTACGACTGTCTTAAATCTATCAACCCCTGTAGCCTTAACATTAACTTCACCGGTCTCATCAACATCAAAGACATAGTCTCCTTTCCAGACTAATGAATTAGGTATTCTATCAGCATTGACTGTAACGCTTTTTTTGTTGAAACTCAGCACAAGTTCCGGGTCCCCTATCAAAGTATCTGTAGAAATTATAACAAGGTCCACATATTCTTCGGCAACAGGGTCAGGCAAAATTCTTATTTCTATTTCAGTAGAACTAATTACTTCAACAAGGATGGTATCACTTGCACTGTTTCCTTCAGGATCCATTACTTTAAGTATCAGGTTTTCTTTACCAACAAAATCAGGAGTATTACTCAGCTTTAGTATATGGTCTCCACCCTTTTTCAGGCTGTTTTGATTAACAAGAACATTTTTATTTCCTGAAACAAACCATTCCATTGAATCCGGGCTTGTATCTTTATCTATTACATATCTGTTCAGATGAATTGTACTATCACCTTTTCCCGTTGGAAAACTTATGTCCGGCAGATGGCCAAGAATCGGTGCTTTTCCCATAGTTACTCGAACATTCATACTGTCAGATGCTAATTTTCCATTCTCAGTATTTGTAGCGGTAAATACAAATTGTCTTAATCCTCTGAATTCGATATCCTTTACCCTGAATAATACTTCTGTTGTACTGGAGTTCAATATTACAGAAACTTTCGGATCATCAATCGGTTTTACAGACCATTCAATCTTATCTTTTAAGCTATCAGGATAAATAAAAAGATAATCATTCAGAACAATTAAACCATCCTTTTTAGGTGTTATTTCAATATCCGGAATTCCCGTTATCATAGGCGTTCCATCTGCAGGTACTACAATCAATTCAACATAAGCTTCATCATACTTACCGTCTGAATCAGTTACTATAAATTTCACACTCTCTGAACCAATGAATGTTGGGTCAGGAGAAGATGCTACCAGAATTCCTGATGTTTCTATACTCAAATTAATTTTTATATTACCAGAAAAACTCCACTTAAGATTTTGAACCGAATCATCCAGGTCAAAAGCATAATCTCTTAAGTTGTAATCCCGGTTTTCCCCGCCAACAGGAATATATACTTTTTCAGGTAAACCTGTTATAAGAGGGCGGTTATTATTTATGACATTGACATATATAGTATCTACATCAGTACCACCATCCGGGTCTTTTGCAGTGAATATAATTTTATCCCTTTCATGTGTTCCTGCTGGCACTATAAATCTTACCTTATGTTCACCGTCAATTTGAATCTCAAGAGATGGGGTTCCTTTTCTTGAAACCAGAAATTTCTCAAAACTCCAGCTTATTTCATCCTGGGTGTTATCAGCATCCACAACAAAACTATCAAGGTCCACATAATAAAATGAAGTATTAACATTAAAAGAAGCAATTGTAGTATCAGGTAACAACGGAGTTATGACAGGTGGGTCTCTTTTTACTGTAACAATCATAGTATCCGTTCCAACAGCATCGTGGGGATCTATAGCATTAAAAATTATCTTTTCTGAACCCAAAAAACCTGGTTTTGAAGTAAATTTTACCCGGTATCTATCATTTTTATAGAGCTCTATCTTTATATTTCTATTTCCAGTAAAAGTAAATCTTATTGTATTTAAAGGGTCATCAACATCTACCGTATAATCAAGAAGATAAATCTCCTCATTAGAAGAAGAAGGCAAAAAAGATATATCCGGTAATCCACTAATTCTGGGAGCATCATTCACAGGTAAAACAATAACCTGAATAGTTACACTATCACTTAAACCGTAAGTATCATAAACAAAAAGAGTTATTTCCCCTGTTCCATTCCAGTCCTGTTCACCACTTACAAAAATTTGTCGTGAAGGGTAATATACTTCAACTTTTAAACCACCGGTATC
The DNA here is from genome assembly GCA_003644825.1 of Candidatus Zhuqueibacterota bacterium. Lineage (GTDB taxonomy): Bacteria > SM23-31 > SM23-31 > B21-G16 > B21-G16 > B21-G16. The sequence continues at coordinate 7,386 of QNDJ01000009.1, forward strand.
AACTCTTGCTTCCCATAAAAGACTATCTGATGGATTATCCTGGTCTACTGCCATCTGATTCATATATAAATTTTCATACGTATTATCTTCATAAAAAGTTATTGAAGATGGAGCACCAATTATCTCTGGAGGATAACTTACAATAACATACATTGAGTCACTGCCTGAATAAATACCATCAGTTACTGTAAAAACAAACTTTTCTTTTCCTGTAAATCCCTCTCTTGAAGAAAAAGTTACTCTATGAGTTTCAGGGTCTATTTTTGCAAAAACGTTTCCACCACCTCCTGAATAATTCCATCCAAGCTGGGAAGGAGAAAGAGAAGTATTTACCACATAATCATCAAGCACAATAGAATCATCGGTTTCTCCCGGAATCATTCTAACATCGGGTATGCCAACAACTCCAATTCCCTTGATACTAACTTTTAAAGGAATTCTAACATCAAAAGGCTGGGTCCCGTTATTAGGAATAGGAAGATGCATCCTTGTATCTCTATGCTGATTCCTGTTATAATCGATTGTTATACTTGTCTCTTCTGTAATATTCTTTGCCTTCAGTCTGAAGGACCCAAGATAAAGGTTGTATCCACTCACACTTAAATTCCTATAAACTGAACCATTAAGTTGATACCCCTGAATACCATATCCGCCCGGTACTTCATCTTCTGCAAGGTTAACAATACCTTTATCACCTCCAAAAATATTACCCCTGAAATCAAAAGGTTGAATACCTTTTTTCTGAAGGTCAAAGTCCAGTACTTCAAAGTATTTCTCATCAAATGTTATATAAAAAGAAACTCCTGAAACTCTAATAGTTCCTGTTTTAAAACGAACCTCGACTGTTATTACGTCATTAACATTTACTTCTATATCCGAGCTCTGGGTGTTTTTTTCCTGTAACCAGATGGTTGTTTGAGAAAAACCATATCTGGAGAAAATAAAAACAACAGCAATTACTATAATTACTTTAACAATATTTCTTAACATAAATATTTATGATTATCCTGTTAATATTTTTGCAAAGAATATGCCAGAAAACATCAATCTGAAAAAATCTTTTTTAACAATTTATACGCTAATATTATCCCTGTTTTTAGCTCCACATAGTAAAATATTTATTCACTACATTTACTAAATCTGAAAACCATTTTATGGCAAAAATTTATATCGGAACATTTTTCCTGATATAAAACAAACTTTTTCCCAAAATAAAAAATGCTACATCTCTACTAAATACCTTCACCTTTAAAATGCACAAAAGTTCCATTTTAATTAATATGTGAAGATATTCTATAGAAACTGTAGCAAATTTCTAATTAAACTATAATCCTCAATAAAACAAAGAGCTGTGGAGTAGACTCCACAGCTCTTCTGGTTTTACTTTAACCCTATGATTTACTTCAAGAATAACATTTTCTTACTGGCTACGAATTTACCGGCTTTAATTCTATAGATGTAAACACCACTTGCAACTCTTACACCATAGTTATTTCTTCCATCCCATACTATCGAATGATATCCTGCTTTCATTTCTTTATTCACAAGGGTTCTGACTTCCTGACCAAGGACATTGTATACTTTCAAAACAACCTTACTTGCCATAGGAAGCTGGAATCTAATCTTAGTTTCTGGATTGAACGGGTTAGGATAATTCTGAGATAAACCATATTCATCAGGAATCTGACTAACATTTTTAAGCTTGAAGAATCTATTAACACTGTTAGCCAGAACTATATCAACCAGAGATATATCCGGTCTTTCATCATCCACAAGAGACCTCATCTTTACTGTAGCAATAACACCTTCACCTGCTGCTGGTTTAACACTTCCTATCAACACATCGACAAACTCAATTCCCTTCTTATTCTGAATTGTAAAGAAGACACTCCTGTTAGAATTATCACCAGAAGTCAGAAAATCACCTTCTTCAACTGCCATATATTCATTAACAATTTCCAGCTTATTTGGATCATAACAGAGGGTAAATGTATATCCTCTCATATCAGCAACATTCTTTGCAAGTATCTTAACTTCAAATTCCTGATTCTTAAATACATGTTCTGGTATACCTTCAAATTTCAGATATGCAAGAGAATTATCTCCACCAGCATTCTTATTGTAAACCGGTGGCACGCCAGACTTTCCTATATTCAGAGATGTCCAGGAAAGATCGCCGAAGTCAATGTATCCGCTACCATCTATATCTGCGTGTGCAATTGACCCTGTAGCTTCTTCTCCATAATGAGAAGTAATATAGGTTATATCATCTTCATCAATTGTATTATCCGGATAACCTGCAGCATCTCCTGAAGAAACATCTCCTGCAAGCAATTCACCTCTATCTACAGGAATCGCTGAATTGTCATAGGTTGGATCAATACCTGTCTCAAGATCGCCTGGAACAATTGAGATGTTCCTGTACTGACCGCTTAACCAACCATCAACCTTTACTACAAGGTCATAAGTTCCGGTTGGAACTTTGGTCAGTTCAAAGAAACCATCTCTATCTGTTTGAACCTGAACACCATTTACATCGGTCTGTATATCGTTTGCACTTACATAATCAGCTGCTGTGCTATTAATAGGAATCAAGCTTCCGTAAGGTCTTAATTCTACAGTTATTATCTTACTGAAATTCTCACGACCCTGCAGAGGAACTCTTCCTCTTATTCTACCTAATGGATTGGTATAAACCTGAACAGCAGGGCTCGGAATTGAAATATTAAGAGCAATTCCATCATTTGATAATTCGACATCCTCGGTTTCAAAGAACATCTTTGAGTATACTGTACTTGTAGAATCAGTTCCTCTGGATTTCAGCAAGAATGAAGCAACAATTTCATCGGAAGCTACATCACCACCATTTACTGCCGGGTCAACCTTTGCAAACCTCAATCGATAGTATGTATCGCCATTACTGGAAGCAGTAGCAACATCAAGAGAATCTTCAACAAGAGTAATTCCGGTGCCACCAAAGAAATACCCGCTTTCATATGTGAATGGCTGTATTCCATCTGCAGTTTCATCCTGGTCAATTACTTCAAATTTTGTTGAATCTACCTTCAAATTAAACTGTACCTGGTCAATTGTTTCTCCTTTTGAATCAAGATATACATAGAACCTTATTGTATCATCTTTATTTGTTGTTACTATACCAGGCACAACCTGAACATCATAATCTGCCGACGTCGTTGCTTCTGTTCCAGTAAGTTTGAAAGTTCCCTCTGCCTGGAATCTATCTGTAGTTGAGTTATTCCAGGTTGAATAAGAACCATTATTTGTTACAAAAGCAAACACATAATAATCTCCATCACAGGTATCCAGGTCAGTCATATTACCGGAGAACCAGTTATAACTACCCTGAGTAATTGGAACAACTACAGCGTTTGTCTGTGTTCCATCAGAACTGTTAACTATCCAGGCATCTGTAGGATTGGCAGGTGTTGCTTCGTCAGGAAAAGTAAGTGCCTCATAGTCATAATTATCCTGCTGGGTTACAACCAATCTTACATACTGAGTTTCATCAAGGTCTTCACCGTCCCAAGTAAACCTGAAAGTTTCTCCCTTATTTATTATGACCTGTCTTACGGCTCTGGATTCACCTTTACTAAGCACTCCACCAAGATTAAAATGGAAATTAAAGTCGGGTGAATGAGTAAATCTAACATCACCTGGAGATTGAGCCATTATTGTGTCCTCAGAATCCCTGACAAGAGCATAGAAATCATATACTCCACCATCCTTTGGTAATAAAGTACTTGTTGCAGAAGAAATATCCCAATCATATTGTAATGTATCCGGTGACGGATTATGTTCTAACAGAGCAAATCCACTTGTTATCTGTTTTGCAGTTGAACTTGAAAGTAATGCACTAACATTTGTTCCGTGGTTTGCAGTAGTAGTATCATACCAGAGTGAAATTTCCGCTTCATCATCAAGGTCATACACACCCGAAGTTGACCAGTTAATCGTTAAGTGTTTCTGGTCTCTTGTATCAATATCAGTTGTTCCCTGAACAGGTCTATCCAGAGTGATACTCGGTGAATGTCTTACAATTAGCCTATAACTACTCTTTTCTACATCTTTCTGACCATCATCATCAACCGTATTAATATAAACATAGTAAGAACCTTTTATCATATAAGGATTATTAGGATTTACTGTACTTTCATCAAGAGTATCACTGATATTAAATGTATAACTGCTATCATTACTTGTTAGAGTTTTGATTAAAATGGTAGTATCCTGAACTTCTGTTAACCAGCCATCTGCTCCTACACTACTTGTATCAAGATTTGCGTTCTTCGACAGATAAATTTTTACATTTACAACTCCATCATCATAGTCTACTACCTTATACTCAATATCGTATGTGGTCTGTGGACTATAACCTCCTGAATTAAGGGTCTGATTAGAACTGTTCGGTGTTATAGGCCTTACAGAAGTTTTTACCATAGGATATCTGCGCATTAAAACTCCTATAGTATCTGCACCTACTACCGAATCTCCTAAAGCATCTACAGTGGCATAAATATAATATCTTGTATCTTTCTGGAAATAAACAGCTCTTGAATCCACTGTATCCTTATAGTTTGCATAAGGAGACCCATTTTCACCACGCTGTATATCTGAAGCAAGTAGTGCTCCTCCAACTCCTTCACTTATATGAGTTAATCCTCTCGCTGTATGAGCCCACAGGTTGAATCCTTCACCTGTACCAAATTCACCATTAAATTGCAAAGTATCAACAGTAATTATAATGTTTTCACCAGCGAGGTTACTTAATTCCGGTGCTGTTTCAAATATCGCTTTAACTACAGCCGCAATAATTGAGAAACTATAATCACCTGTATAAGAACCCTGAGTAACTCTGATAGTAGCACTTCCTGTGGTTGAAGGCTGAATAGTAAAAGTTATAGTTCCATCAGAATCCCATGTAGTTGGTACTGTTCCAATTGTCACACCAGAACCAACAATCTGAGATGCACTTATACTACCATATTGCCCTAAATTAGTAGAATCTACCCTGTTATAATATCTATCAACTGCATAAGCAGTAACAGTGTATGTTGCACCACCTACTAACTCATCATTCCCACCATTTGATTTACCGCTATTTGCAGTATCTCCTGGCATATAACTTTCAGTAACAAAGGTAAAAGGCAGTATGTATGCATAACTCTGAGGAACTACATTGAATGAATTGGATGTTCCTGTTAAAGAACCACCTACCTGAGAAGCTGTGAGCGTATGAGGGGTTCCTCTTCCTAAAGAAGTTTCTCCATCACCAGCAGTTAATATAGTTAGAGAATCATTACCTGAAGGATAATATCCTTCGCCACTGCTCAGGGTCAGGTATCCATCGGTGGCTCCATTCTGATCATCTATTACACTGTAAACATTCGTAGGAAGTGATAAAGTTACATTACTGCTCGCATCTGCACCACTGGTCACAATGTTGTTATACTGATCAACAAGCAATATTGCCACTGGAATTGATGTTCCAACAGTATCACCAGCAGGAACAGATCTAACTCCAGTAGAACTTCCAGGATCATGAATTTCACCATTTATCAACACAAGAAATTTAGTAGCAGTTCCAGGTTGAATATCTTGACCTGTTGTAAAAAATCCTTTACTTATTAAATAACCTCTGCTATCTCTTAAATCAATTCTGAAACCTAAACTATCTTTTATTGCAGGTGCTGTATCAGTAAAAGGAGCGTTTGCAGTTCCAGCACCACCACCAGTTGTTGCCTCTTTTGGAGCATAAATCTGGTCACCAATACTGATTACAATAGAAGAATCAACGTCCACATTGCTTCCGCTTCCATTAAGCTTAATTCTAAATCTACTGGAATCCCTGCTGTATAAAGTATCATACAGAACGTAAGAGATACCAAGAGTATCTGATGCTCCAACAATCATAAAATTCGTTGTTGAAGTATACAGATAACTGTTTATACCATTAACGTCACCAGCAGCTGAATCCGGGTCAGAAACAGTAAACGTAAATCTATGAGTTCCTTTTGAAGAATCATCAAGATTTGGAAAATACACATCAATTATTCCATCACTCGGTAAATAACCATGGGTTGTTCCATTTTTATACCCACTGGTGTAATCCAGAAGGGCACCTGCTGTTGGTGTTGAGCCAAATGGAGATGAAGTGTAATCAGGAGTATATTCCGGAACAGTGAACACAAAATTTGTTGTATCCTGAACCCTGGAAGATTGAGCACTTGTCTTTATCCATAAATCAATATCATCAACAGTGGATTTCTCCCCAACACTTGACCCTAAATTTCTAAATACATTGGCAACAAATAATGTACACTGGTAAGTATGAGCACCTAAAGTATCCCCTGATTTAAGGGTAATCCTGATCAGAGTATCTCCTACTGTAAGGGTAAAATCCTGGTCCGAAGTTCCAACTGTATCACCTTTAAATAAATAATGACTCGCTATACCTGCTGAATCAGCATCATCAGTTATTCCTGAATAATGAATTTCAATCCAGTCACTTGGAACCAAAGGCTCGCCTATCTTAAACGGAATTATTAAAGTATCTACCAATCCTCCAGCCGTATCATAAGTTGCCGCAGTTGCACCCTCACCCTTTTCAAGAATTGGACCACCAGTAAAGAAGTTAGTTACAATAGATAAAGAGTCATCGTAATTACCATAGGTATCATAATCCTCCAAGTTGGACTGATACAGATTATTATCATCATCATAAATATAAACTTTATATGCCTTCGTTGCATTATTGCCTGAATCTCCGTTATAAATTCTTCTTCTACCATAATTACTCAAGGAATCCGGAGTTACATTATTAACAAGATAATAACTCGAACTGCCTATTCCAATTTTTAATGTGTCTACATCATCGTTCGTTACTATATTTGTATATAATGTATCAGATGAACTTAAAGTAATTACCAGAGAATCTGAACTAACTTTCGTAACTGAATAGCTTGGACTTGTTTTATTAATAGATGAACCCGTCAAATTTATTGAAGAAGTGTTGAAAGTTTCTGACGAACTAAAAGAGAAACCAGCATCCAATTTAATAGCTATCTTTGAACCGGGCACCAGAACACCTCTATGATGTACCCATAAAGTATCATAAGAAGTTTCACCAGCAGAACTATCAGATCTACTGATATAAACT
>QNDJ01000010.1 GCA_003644825.1 Candidatus Zhuqueibacterota bacterium
AGATAATGTTAAATCCCTATACTCAATAGACTCATTATTAAAGTTTATATCAATATAGAAGGATGACACAGATTTAACAAATTCAGCGCTAATCTTTAATAATAATTCGTCATTATTCCTGTCCATATTTTTGAATGTATTGATTGAAATATCAGGATTTTTTATGAAAGAAATTTTAGAAAATAAACTATCTTCAACAGGTAAAGTATTGATTATTCCGGTAACCTTTAATAGTATATAATAAGCGTCATAAGCAGAGACTTCTCCATTGTAGGTTACATCGGCTTTTTCCTTCTGGGAGGACGAGAATTCAATCTGCCCAACTACATACTGTAGAACCCATGATGCATCATAGGAAGTAACACTTTTATCACCCGTAACATCCCCGTATCTCGGTTTTACTCTAATCGTTGTGGAAGAAAGATCCAGTGGAGGAGTTCCTTCATTAAAATAAGCTTCAACAAATTGAATATATGTAGTATCTCTCATAGCTTCATCTTTAACTGAAAATATCAGGTTCATAGTTCTGTCTGTTCCTCTCAATGTATCCAGGCAATAAGCTGCAACCTTAAGTGTTCCCGGAACAATATTACTTAATATATTTAAAGGATTCCCAAACCCTGTAGTATCAATCCCAATCCCATTTAACGTGGTTGAATCATAAGCCAGTTTAAATTGAAAACTTGTTATTCCACCATTATCAAGATTACCGAAAAAGATAAGAGGAATAGTTAAAGTATCACCATTTGTAACAAGAGTATCGGTAATTCCCAGTTGCAGTGCATAATTTGATATTGTAACACTTACCTGAACACTGAACTGACTTTCCTGACCGGCACTATCAACAGCTGATATTATGTAATAATACGTTTCACTGGGAACAACATTATTATCAATGTAAAAAGTATCCTCTCTTGATGCTTCACCAATGATGTTATCCAGTGAAGGGGTAAAACCATCAGTTTGACTTCTGTAAATAATATAATAATCGAGATCTGGTTCAATATTAGCACTCCAGGTTAATCGAACCTGACCTGCCAATCCTTCAATAGAAAAATTCTGAGGCTGCCACGGTGGAGGATTAAATTCCTCATTAACAGCAAGATACGTATCATCATCTGCTCCTCCAATCGCATAAAGTTTTGTATCATTTAACACTGCGGAGCTGTGTTCTCTTCTTATCGTAATCATTGTATCTCCTGTAGTCCAGGTATCTGTTATCGGGTCATAAATTTCAACAATACTTAAATTACCTGAACCGTTTTCTCCACCAATTGCATAAATTCTTCCAGCAATCGTATTTGCAGTTAAGTTTCTTCTTGCGGTCGGCATAGATGTTTTTGTATTCCACTGGTCACTGGCAGGGTCATATTCTTCAACTGTCGAAAGATAACTACCATTATACCCTCCAATGACATATATTTTCCCATTTACAGAAGCAGCAGCATGCCCCCATCTTGGAGTGGGAATGGAAGCTTTATATGTCCAGGTACTGGTAGCAGGGTCATATTCTTCAACGTGATTCTGATACTGTGTTCCACCTCTTCGCCCACTTATTGCATATAATTTTCCATTACAGGTTACAACAGCAAGGTCTCTCCTGGACCTATCCATCGGTGTAATTGTTTCCCAGGAATCCGTAGAAGGATCATAGGCTTCGACAGTGGTATACCTGGTATTCCCTTTTCGACCTCCAACAATATACAACTTCCCATTAAGTACATCACCTCCAAAATCTTCTCTGTCAGAAGGTAAAGGAGTTTTTGTACTCCAGCTATTTGTTTCCGGGTCATATTCCTCTACATAACTGGTTCTTCCAGAGGCATCCCTTCCTCCAACAGTATAAATTTTTCCATTTATTGCACCCGAAATTGAGCCTCTTCTTTCATAATTCATCGGTGATTTTGTTTGCCAGGAGTAATCTATCTCTGGAGAAGGTGTTGCACTAACCTGATTGCTGAACCCGCTGTAATTCCAGGCGCTATCAACAGCAGATATTCTATAATAATAAGTCTGGTTATTAAATACCGAATTGTCAGTATAAATTGTATCGGTGTAGGATACAACATCAATAGAGTCTTCTGATGCAGGGGTAAATCCATCTGTAAGACTTCTAAAAATCACATACTGTAATAAATCATTTTCCGGATTTTTATTCCACTTAAGTTCAACCTGTTTATTTCCACTGACTGCTGTAAGATTTAGAGGAGTTGATGGAGCAATTGTATCAAAGGGAGTAGCACTGACTTCACCGCTGAACTCACTTTCATTGTTAAAGCTATCAACAGCTGATATTTTATAATAATAAGTTGTATTTACGGTTATAGCACTATCCAGATAAGCAGTATCAGGTGAAAAAACCTCCGTTAAAGAGTCTGACGTTGAAGGTGAAAATCCCTCGTTTATGCTTCTATAAATTATATATTTAAGTAAATCATTTTCAGTGTTAGGATTCCATGATACCGAAATATACTTTTGACCGGGTACAGCAGTCAAATTCACAGGAATATCAGGAGCAGTTGTATCAAAAGGAGTTCCTGAAGCCTGGGCACTGTATTCACTCCGATTAAATGCAGTATCAACAGCACAAATTCTATAGTAATAGGTTGTTCCAACTGTTACTGAAGAATCTCTGAAAACAGAATCAGGATAGCTTACAAGTGTCAGAGAATCAGAAGAGGTTGGAGTAAAACCATCTGTTAAACTCCTGTATATTATATAATGCAACATATCATCTTCTGAATTAGATTTCCAGCTTAAATCAAGGTATCTTTCACCAGAATTGACGGTAAAGTTTTCCGGCACTGCTGGTGGAACAGTATCAATAGGAACACCCTCCGCCTGATTGCTGAATCCACTTTCATTTCCTGAACTATCCACTGCTGATACCCTGTAGTAATATATTTGACCAACAATAACAGAAGAATCTGTAAAAACTGTATCAGGTTTTAATACATATCCTATAGAATCAGAAGGTGCTGGGGTAAATCCATCTGTTTGATTTCTGTATATCTTATAATGCAGTAAATCTGATTCGGGTGAAGAATTCCATACCAGTCGAATACTTTCGTTTAAACCTGTTGCTGTAAGATTTTGCGGTGGTGATGGTGGAATTGTATCTGCCGGTGTAGCAGAAACTTCTTCACTGAATTCACTTTCATTTCCTGAACTATCCACCGCTGAAATCCTGTAATAATAAGTAATATTATTAACTAAATTACTATCTACAAATATAGTATCAGGTTTTAAAACACTACCAACCGAATCGGATGAGGTTGGAGTAAAACCAGAACTCAAATTCCTGTAAATATTATATTGTTTTAAATCTGTTTCAGGGTTAATACTCCATTTTAATGTTACTTTTTTATTGTCAGGTAATGCTACAAGATTTTGCGGCACAGAAGGAGCAACAGTATCCTGAGGAAAAGCACTTACCTGAGAACTGAACTCGCTCATATTATTGTTGGTATCAACTGCCGAAATCCGATAATAATAAATTGTATTATTCTGAACATTATTATCAGTAAATGTTGTATCAGGATATAGTGTCCTGCCGATAGAATCCGATGGAGATGGACTAAATCCATCAATCAGACTTCTATATATATTGTATTGAAGAATGTCATCCTCGTTATTCTGATTCCATTTTAAGTTTACAATTTTATTTCCAGCAACTGCAGTAAGTCCATCTGGAGTAAATGGAATAGCAGGGCTGAATTCTTCATTTACAGATAGGATAGAAGTATTTGCACCACCAATTGCATATATTTTATTATCAATTACACAGGAACCAAAAGATTCTCTCGCAGTCGGCATAGGTTCAGCCTGACTCCAGGTTTCTGTTATAAGGTTATATTCCTCAACCACAGACTCATATCCATCTTTGTATCCACCAATAGCAAATAATTTATCTTCTACAACCTGAACTTCAAGGTTTCTTCTTCTTGTTGGCATAGAAGTTTTTGTTATCCAATTATTCGATGACGGGTCATATACTTCAAAAGTATTGAGGACGCCGCTTGAATTTACTCCACCTATAATATATATTTTTCCATTATAAGCTACTGCAGATGCACCTGCTCTTTCTGTTGGCATAGATGATACTACAGCCCAGCTATCTGTGGATAAATCATATTCTTCCACAGTGAATAGATATTGATTATTTCCCCAGCCACCAAAAATATAAATTCTGTTATTTAATTCTGCAACACAATAATCTGACCTATCAGAAGTCGTTCCAGATTTAGTATTCCATGTATCCGTTGCAGGGTCATACTCTATTACCCATATTAGTGAATTTCTTCTTCCAACAACGTAAATCCTGCTGTTAATAACAACACTCTTTACTGTAAAATATTCATCAGGCATAGAAGACTTTGATGACCAGCTATCTGTTTCAGGATTATATTCTTCAACATTACGGGTAAATTGATACTTATCGGTAAAGCCACCTATCGCATACAGTTTTCCATCAACAGAATTAACTGTTAAATCCCTTCTATTTGTTGGCATAGAAGTTTTTGTTGTCCAGCGCTGGGCAAATAAAATAGATGGTATGGTAATCAATATTAAAAAACTTAAATATGAAATATTTTTCCTTTTAAAAAACATTTTTACCTTGTGCAAAATATTAAATTTATTTTTTAAAATTTAAAGAATTATTTAGATAAAACAAAGGAAAATATTCCACACTTAAAACTTTATTTCTTTCTGGGTTTGTATCTATCTTTATCCTCGAAAATATCCACTGCAAAGAACCTCGTTTTGAATACAGCAGAATGAACAACTCCTTTTGGTATATGATACCTGTCTCCTTTGGTTAGAATTTTCTTTTCACCACCAATTATTAAATGCATTTCCCCTTCAATTACAATTCCCCATTGTTCACCGTGAGTGTGAGCTGGAACTTCACCGATAGGGTCAATATCGAAAAATATGACCTGATGGTTCTCACCCTGTAATATTTTCCCTCTTACTCCTTTATAAGGAATATCTGCATCAGGTAAATTCTTGATTAAATCAGGATAAATACTGTCAGTCATTACAAACCTCCTGTAAGGTTTAATCTATAATATTAATTTATTTCTACTATATTTTTCAATTTAACTAAAAAATAGATTTTAACCAATATCTTTTGTATATTTAAGACTCATAAATGAAGGATAGAGAACCATTGATAAAGGAAAAAGTGGACAAAAGACTCTTCGGATTTTTCTTTATAATACTTGGCTCTATTTGTGCAGGAACCCTCGGTGTTTTTGTAAAATTTGGATACAAGTATGGTGCGACACCGATAACCCTGTTATTCATAAGGTATATTACTGGCACTGCCTTTTTCTGGATTGTAACTTTACTGTTAAGATATAAAATCGAAAGAATTGGAAAGAAAGACCTGTTGATTCTGTTTTCAGGCTCAATATTCCTTTTTATTTCATCAATGTGTTACTTTTATGCTTTAACATATATTACCATACCTTTAGCCATAACAATTGTTTATCTTTATCCTGCTCTTGTTACATTACTCGCTTTTGCATTATTCAAAGAAAAATTAGGAAAAATAAAAACTGTTGCTTTATTTTTAAGCTTTGCAGGTTGTATTATACTAACAAAACTGTTTAATTCATCAGGCATTATTTTAAATCCAACAGGGATAATACTCTCTTTAGTATGTGCTTTTTCAGTGGCAATGTATACAATAATTATTCAAAAAACCTTAAATAAATATAGAATTTTTGATACAGCAGTATATTTCACTACTTTTTCCGGGGTTATGATTTCGATTTTTATACTACCGAGATACCAGATTTTAATATCTTTAAATGTAAAAGTATGGTTGGTCGGAATCTTTATGGCTTTTTTCACCATATTTTTAACAAGAATCCTGTTTTTTCTCGGGATTAAGTATGTTGGTGCATCAAGGATGTCCATCATTGCGAGTTCCGAGTTGATTTTTGCCTCTATATTAGCTTTTATATTTCTTGGCGAAAGCCTTGATATAGTTCAGGGTATCGGTGCTCTTCTAATATTTATTGGAGCAATACTGGTAAATTTTGATCATCCTGGAAAATTGTAAGTCCTCTCTTCCAGAAATTGAACATCAAAAATAAATATTTTATCCTTGCTTTTATTAAAAAATTATTTTTAATTTGAATAAAAACAGTGAAGGAAATCGATGGAAGAAAATGATATTCTAAAAATAAAACAGGAGCTCCGCCTAAAGGTATGGAAAATAATGGAAGAAGCAAGAATTGTAAGGTTTCCAGGAGCCCAGGGGAGAATTCCAAACTTTATCGGTGCCGAAAGAGCAGCTGGAAAAGTCGCAAGACTGGAAATATGGCAGAAAGCAAACATTGTTAAATGCAACCCCGATTCACCCCAGCAACCCCTCAGAAAACTCGCTCTGGAAAAAGGAAAAATCGTTTATATGGCAGTTCCAAGATTGACAAAAAACAAATGTTTTATAGAACTTCATCCTTCCAGAGTGCAGGGAAAATATGATAGAGCTGCATCAATTAAGGGCGCATTCGAGCTCGGAAAACCGGTCACTCCTGATTTAATGAGGAAACCAGCCATCATTGTAGCTGGCTCTGTAGCCGTAAATATCAAAGGTGCTCGAATAGGTAAAGGTGGTGGATTTTCTGACCTGGAGTATGCTATTGCCAGAGAATTTAACCTTGTATCTGAAGAAACGCCCATCATCACAACCATACATAAACTCCAGCTTATTGAAGAAGAAATCCCGATGACCGAGCACGATATTCCTGTTGATTTTATTATCACACCGGATAAAATTATTAAAACTGAAAAAAGCTATAACAAACCAGCAGGTATCATCTGGAAACTCCTTGATAAAGAAAAAATAAAAAATATACCAATTTTAAAAGAATTAAAGAATGAAAAATAAAACAAAATTCAAAGTTCATATTGTTTCTCATACTCACTGGGATAGAGCCTGGTATCTCACTTTTCAGCAGTTTAGATATCGGCTTGTAACTTTGATTGATAAACTTATTGACCTTCTTGAAAACAATCCTGAATACAGAAGTTTCCATCTCGATGGACAGACAATTGTTCTTGAAGACTATTTTGAAATTAAACCCGAAAAAACTGGTAAATTAAAAAAATTAATTAATAAAGATAAAATTGTCATAGGACCCTGGTATGTCTTACATGATGAGTTTCTTGTAAGTGGTGAGTCAAACGTAAGAAACTTAATTATCGGGCATAAAGTCGGGGAAAAATACGGAAAAATCTCAAAGGTAGGATATATCCCTGATTCCTTCGGACACATAAGTCAACTCCCCCAAATTTTAAAAGGTTTTGACCTGGATAACGTCATATTCACCAGGGGAATGGGTGATGAACTGGAAACTCTGGGAACAGAATTTATCTGGGAAGCCCCCGATGGAAGTAGTGTCCTTGCGATTAATCAGTTAAATGGATACTGCAATGGAGCTCACATAGGTTATAATAAATACTGGGATAGTAATAAAGATGAAATAAAACCAGATTTCAATATCGCTTTAAAACAGATTGAAAAAGAACTAAATGAATTAATAGAATTTGCAAATACAGAACATATTTTAATAAATAATGGATGTGATCATCTTCATCCACAGCCAGAACTCCCTGAAATAATAATATATCTAAATAAGAGTTTACCGGAATTCGATTTCTTTCATACGGATTACCAGAGCTACATATCAGAAATAAAAAAACACCTTGACAAACTTAAAACTTTTAGAGGAGAATTGAACAGCGGTAAAAGGCATCCTGTTCTGAACGGTGTATATTCAACCCGAATGTACCTAAAACAGATGAACCATAGGTGCCAGATTCAACTCGAAAAATATGCAGAACCTATCTCTGTAATTTCCTGGAAATTAAATTGCAGTGAATATCCATCAGCTTTCCTGGAAAAGGCATGGAAACTACTGCTAAAAAACCACCCTCACGATAATATTTGCGGATGCAGTATAGACCAGGTTCATAGTGAAATGGTGCCAGTATTTAAACAGGTATCTGAAATTACCGGTGAAATTGTAAAAGATTATCTATCTTTAATAAGTAAAAACATCAATTCCGAAAATAAAAAGGATTGTATTCCCATAATTATTTTTAATTCCCTTCCCTTCATAAGGAATGAAATAATTAACAGAATTGTGCCTTTACCAGCTGAAATGGAATCGGATTTTTACGAAATTGTTGATGAAAACGATGAGACCATTCCTTTTTATATAAACAATACATTCAGGCTCAAAATGTGCGATGATTTCTACGATTATTTTTCTTACTCTCATTTAGAAAACTTCAGAGAAGAGTTTTTAAGATTCATAAACAATAATGATAACTTCATTGTTAGCAAAAATTTTCCCGGTGAGTATTACATAGTTCTTGATATTGCAATGCTTGCAAAAAATATCCCTGCAATGGGTTATAAGACCTTCTTTATCAGAAAATCTGAAAAACCCCGGAGAACAGAAGGTGATGTAAGCGTTAATGGAAATAATATCGAAAATAAATTTTTAAAAGTAAGCGTTAAATCCAATGGCTCCTTTGACGTTTACTTTAAAGATATTCAAAAACATTTGAGAAACATACATATTTTTGAAGATACAGAAGATTCAGGAGATGAATACGATTACTCTCCTTCACTCAGAAGTGAAACAATTACTTCAGAGGATATTCAGGGAAAAATTACTGTTATAGAGAACAACCCACTTTGCGGTAGAATCGAAAGCAGGTTCATACTTAATCTTCCAGAAGGGCTGGAAAAAGATAGAAAAACAAGAAAAAAATCATTGAAAAAATGTTCCATTACAACCTTAATAAGTTTGAAATACAATTCTCCAGTAATTGAGATTGAAACAAATGTTAATAACAATGTTGAAGACCATCGGTTAAGAGCACACTTTCAGATTCCTGTTACCTGCAATTATTCAATTTCTGATGCTCAATTCTGCACAATGAAAAGAAAAATAAAATTTGAAAAAAAAGAAAACTGGAAACATAAGCCCCAGGGAATAAAACCCCAGCAAAACTTCTGTTTAATTGAAAATGAAGATTTAGGGATGGCTGTTATTAACCGGGGGATTCCCGAGTTTGAAGCTTCTAATGTTAAAGACGGTACCGAAATCGCGTTGACCCTGTTCAGAGGGGTCGGCTGGCTCTCAAGAAACGATTTAAAGTCAAGACCATATCACGTAGGCCCAATGATAGAAACTCCTGAAGCCCAGTGCAAAGGTATTCTCAAATTTGATTACGGATTACTCTTTTATAAAAACCCCTGGATTGATAATAAAGTTCATAAACAAGCATTAATTTTCAATTGCCCTCTAATTTCAATTATCACATCTCCATCTAAAGGGAAACTTCCACCTCACTACTCTTTTATGGAAATATCTTCTGACGAAACCATCTTAAGTGCCTTCAAAAAAGCAGAGAATAGAAAGTCTATTATTTGCAGATTCTATAATATATCCGAAAATAATACTGAAACAATAATAAAATTTTTCTTTAACATAAAAGAATGCTGGAAGGTTAATCTTAAGGAAGAGAGAATTGAACCTATGCCGATTGAAGGAAACAAAATTTATCTCACCCTGCCAGGAAATAAAATAGAAACACTCGAAATCATTTAAAATTCTGAATCCTGAAATATTACCAATTTTATATACCCTCAAAGTATTTTTACAGGTTATTTTAAACCGAATAATCTCTTACATTTTCTGTTTTATAAATCCTGATTAATACCCCTGTTCTTCTTTACGAGTGATAGCAAATATTTCTCCATTTAATTATTGATTTAATTAAAGCGGTCTGCTAATCCATTGCTTCTGTAAAACAAAAAATTCTCACCTAACAAATTAACCACTTATTTTTCAATCAATTTCTTTGCTTTATAGTCTGGATAATAATCATAATACATATCTACAATCTCACCTTTTTCGTTTTTATCAAAGATAATTTTAGTCCAGAATCCTCTATGAAAAAATTCAGATTCAGATAAAGGTATAAGCAAAGCATCAGACATTCTTGAACCCCTTAAATACAGGTTGCCATCTTTCTCAAATAATGTTACTGTATAATCAGGAATAAAAAAATCAGAACCAAATTTATAATGACCAGCTATAGCATCTAAAACTATCTGGCTTAATTTTACAGGTTTCAACTCCGGGAGTTTATATTTTTCACCAAATATTATTTCTGCAAGGTCAATACCAATCTGAGTTGCAACAGGTGTTTAATTATTTCCAAGAACTATAATGCACATATCATCGTCAATATAACGTGCAAGATAAGTTGAAAAACCCGGACTTCTACCATTTATATAAATCACCTTTCTATTAAACTTCTTCCGGATAAACCAGCCATACCCAAAATTATCTGCATACATTGTAAATATTTTATTAATAGAGTTCTTCCTTAAAAGTTTTTCTGTATATAGAGTTCTATCCCATTTATACAAATCTAAAACAGTTTAGTAAAGAGAACCATTCCCGGTTTTAATTGACCAGTCAAGATAAGGTGCTTTCTCGATACATATCTATAATTTCTTCAATGGAGTGCGGGAATTTTGAGTCTCTATCATAATCAGAAATAAACTTAATTAATTTATCATTTACGTTCAAAAGACCTCTCTCCTGAAGAATCATAATAGCAGTTGCAGTAAAAGATTTTGATATAGATGCAAGATGAAATCTTGTTTCTGGCGTATTAGGCACATTAAGCTCATAATTTGCCATTCCATATCCCTTGCATATCAATATTTTTCCTTCCCGGGCAATCAAAATCGAACCGCTAAAATTCCCACCGTCAAGATATGCCTTAATATACTCATCAACCTTCGCCTCAAAACTTTTAACTTTGTTCTGATGAGTTTGAAGATAGACATTACTTCCGGGAGAAACCAAAAAAAATAAAGCTATAAAAAAGAGTACGAATCTTCTGAATTTCATTATTAACACATCCATTTTTATCGGACAATACGATTGGTAAATAAATCTCTTACCAATATTACTGCATAAAAGCTTTATCTATTTCCATCCATAACCCGGGGTTAGTTCAATTTTCAACATAAGGTTTCAATACCGAATCCATTTAAAAACTTCCTTCAGTGAAGGTTTTTTACCATACATTAAAATTCCGACTCTATATATTTTTGCAACCAGCATAATTAATAATACTGTTGAAATTCCCATTGTAAATATTGATAAGAATGCACCTTTTGGTAAGGAAGGGTCTGTTACGGCAATCCTTGCAAACATAACAACCGGTGTAAAACAAGGTATCAGAGATACCCAGAAAGCGGTAGAAGTCTCAGGGTTCTGGGCTACTGAAAACATTATAAAATATCCTATAAGAACAAGAATAATTATGGGAAATAAAAATTGTTGACCCTCATCTTCTGTATTAACCATTGCACCAATTGCTGCAAATAAACTAGCATAAAATATATATCCCATAAAAAAGAAAAGAAGCATAAAGGCAAATACTACTGGTGAAAATTCTATATTCCGAACAATGTTTAAAATCTCAGGTCTATTTACACCAAATCTGACAAACAATACTTCACCATAGGTAACAGCCAATAAAATAATTACCCCAACCACAAATAGTTGTGTAAGACCCAGAAGACAAATTCCTGCAATTTTACCAAGCATTAGTTCAACAGGTTTGATTGAGGAAATAATCATCTCAGTTATTCTCTGACTTTTCTCTTCGATAACACTTCTTGTTATTGTCTGTCCAAATACCATAATTAAAATAAGCAGCAGATAAGAAAGAATATACGTTAAAATAAAGCTTCCTTCTCCACTTTTTCTGATTTCCCCTTCTTTTGTGACCTGTTTACTAACTAACCTGACACGTCCTAATGCCATTTCTTTGCGTATTTCATCGGGCGAAAGCCCTTTCCTTTCCAGCCGCAAATTTGTAACTATCCTTGAAAGAGCATTTGAAAATCCACGCTGTTCATCAAAATTGCTGACACTTCTTGCAGCATATCTAACTTCCCTAACATCAATCAAATCTTCAGGAATTAATAGATATCCATCAATCTTTTTTTCAAGAACCAGTTTTTGATATTCTTCAATAATAGTATCAAGATTCTCAGCAGAAACCTTCTTTTCAAAAAATAAATATTTTGGTTCACCGTTTTCAAGGGTATCAGAAAGCATATTTACAAAATCTTTATAAATCTGACCTGTTTGATCTATTACATAATATTTTTTTGTAGATGGACGAAAAAACTTTGCAAAAAGAAAAATACCTACAAATAAAAATGTCAATATCGTTGGAAATATCAGGGTACCTATAATGAATCCTTTGGTTCTAACCCTTGTTACATATTCCCTTTTTATGACCGCAAGAACTTTTTTATTCATAAAATTAATCCTTCGATGTTCTTTATTAAAAACTGTTATTCTCGATTTATCCGGTTATATCGAACTTGATTCTATCAGGATTTTATTTGTTATTATTGTAAAATATGAAATCTTCTTTCATTTAGTAAATTACTTCTACTATTTTTTTAAATTTAATAAACTATCGTTAAAAAATAAATAAAATTTAAATAAATATTTTTTGTATATGCTTATGTAGGGAAGCTTAGTTTTTTAATCAAGAGCTCTGTTATGAGCGATATGTTTGTAGAATGAAGGATTTTAGATAATATTGAGCTCCGTAGGAGCTGTATGTAAAAGGTTAGGCAAGGATACCTGACCTACAAACCTTGCTTTAATACATCCGTAGAGCAGGTACCTGCTCTATTCTCATTATTGTAGAGATTGCTTCGCCCGTATGGGCAAGCAATGACAACTCAAATTTTATAAAGAGCTCCGTCAGGAGCGGTATGTTTGTAGAATAAAGATTTTAAAAAATATTGAACTCTGTAGGAATGGGATGTATCAGGTCAGGCAGGGATGCCTGACCTACTGCTGTGTTTAATTCCATCTGTAGAACAAGTACTCGCTTGTAAATATTTATAACATATTCAGGAGATTGCCACGCTCTATATAGGGCTCGCAATGACAGCTATTGTTTAGTCAAAAGCTCCGTCAGGAGCGATATGCTTGTAGAATTGAGGATTTTAGATGATATTGAGCTCCGATAGGAGCGATATGGAATGTTAAAATCTCGGTAAAGATTTATAGGTTATGGAAATGTCATTTAATTCTTTTTTCCGCACCAGAATCGAATTCTGGTGCTGGAATAATCCAATGGTAAGTCATTGAAATGACTGTTTCAAAGTATCGTAATCCTATTGTTAATATCCCAAAAACAGTCTCTTCAGAGACTTCCAGATTTTTTTTATCCACTACCAGAATTCTATTCTGGTAGTGATTCGTTACAATTCAAATATTTACAATCTCAAGCTGGAAGCTTGAGATACACTGATTCATAATCAATATTGATATTTATATGTCGCTCCTACGGAGCTCTATTGTTGTTTTTTATCTATTTTCTACAAACATATCGCCCCTAACGGGGCTAAAAGGAACAGTGAATTTCGCCGATTTAATGAATTTTAGTTTTTATAGAAACAACGAATTACACTGATTACACTAATTGTTCTTTTTATGCTTCCTTACTATATAGTTTCGTTTTATAAATCAGTTTTTTGGAGCAGTTACCTGCTATATTCTTAATTGTTAAAAAGGTTAATTTCCAATGATAGGTATGATTTTGATAAAAAGCTCCGTAGGAGCTGTATGTAAAAGGTCAGGCAGGGATGCCTGACCTACAAGTCTATGTTAAATTCAATCTGTAGAACGAGTATCTGTTCCTGAATGGCTTTCATACAGTCAGGAGTTTGCTTCGCCCGTACGGGCAAGCAATGGCTCCATAAGGAGCAATATAAAGGAAATGACTGCCTTTTTTATCCTCAGAGTATGAAGTTATAATTCAATAAATCAAACTTCATAAGAAACTCTGTGAAGATTTAAAACATTACCTGAAATCCAATCTTACATCAAATAATATAATAA
>QNDJ01000011.1 GCA_003644825.1 Candidatus Zhuqueibacterota bacterium
GATTCTGAATATTCTCAAGCTACCATCCACCTGTTTGTTCAGATTATACACTGGAATTCCCTGCCCTTTCTGTGACCTGATTCACAGTCTTTATTATGCAGCACATTTAAAAATTTTAACCTCTTTAAAACTCAACCCCGCAGGAATAATTCTCATTTTATTAACTCTAAGTGTTTTTATGAAATCCGCTTTTAAAATAAACTTCTATAAATATCTCAATAAAAAACATTTCATCATATTATTATTAACAGTTGTATTGTTATCCTGGATATTAAAAATTCTATTTTTTCATTCAGTAATGCCTATCAATTCATCATAAGCCACTACAATGGTACAGTTTACAAGTGAAATTATTGGTATAATTCCAATAAAACAAAACATAGTACCTATAAAATATAAAATCAAATGAATTAAAGCAAATACAGAGAATTCGAATATATGTTTAGAAACAATCTTTCGAGAAGCCTCCATTGCTTCCCAGAAATCCATATTATGTTCAAAAATAAAAATATATACAAAAAGATAAAAAGCTAAAATTACTATACCAGGAATTATACAAAATGCAAATCCTATCAGTAAAAAAGCCAGAATAAGAATATTAGCAAGTACAGATGAAATGTAATAATCAAAACCTTTCGCCAGCTCAGAAAAATCA
Organism: Candidatus Zhuqueibacterota bacterium; assembly: GCA_003644825.1. Classification (GTDB taxonomy): domain Bacteria; phylum SM23-31; class SM23-31; order B21-G16; family B21-G16; genus B21-G16. The sequence continues at coordinate 656 of QNDJ01000011.1, forward strand.
AACCTTTTCTTTTTATTTTTAATATTATTAATTATTATATAAAAAAAACCTATATTTAAGGGACCCCAGATAAATAATAGCCCTACACCAGCAGTTAATCCACCCACAATTAAAAGAATTGCTGAATAAATAAGAGAAAGAATAATAAAATTGTAAATATCAGCCCAGAATATTTTCCAGCCTTTTTCAATCCACTTTCCGATATTTACTTCATAATGTTCTTTTAATTTGATAGTTTTAGATTCTGTTTCCATAATTTAACCTGTTGTTTTCATCTACCTTTGACCCACATTGTTACATATTCTTTTTCCAGCAGATCACCAAGCGTATATTTCCACAACGATACTCTTTTCAATTTTATTCTATTACTATTTGAATCTATAATCTGGTGGGGCATCTCAACTTCAAATATAAACTTAATCCTGTCCAGTATTGTCTTCTTTAATGCAGACTTTACAGCTGCTTCAAATTCATTTTCACTGTAAGCAAAATCGGAATCCCCTTCGACCTCAAAGTTTCTTCTAAAGTAGTATAATCCATTACTTCTTCTAAAAGCTATTTTGTTTCTTCTGAACCTGTATGTTTTATTTAACTCATCAAAATCTGGAAATTCAATTGTAAAATACACATGCCTGTATGAACCTCTATCTCTTATATAAAAATCTGTAAGTCTAACCTTTTTGGTTGTATAATCATCCATTATTTTATATTTAATTTCTCTTTTTGAACCCAGATATAAACTCAAACCATCAGAATCAATGTTATTTTTTCGGCTCCCATAATAATGAACCAGCATAACTCCAGAACCATCCTTATTTATCACAATTGTTTCTTCATAAGTAAAACATCCAGCAACAACAAACAATATTAATAAAAGCATTAATAACTTAACTTTCATTAAAACTTTTCCTCCAGAGTTATATGTCCTTCACTGGTTCTAACAACCAGCACTGCACTACCTCTACCAATAATACCTCTTGCTTTTTCACCATCATTTTCTTCCCTTATATGAAGCCTGAAATCTGACCTGATTTTTCCCTCAAAAGTTTCAGCATCAATCCGAATATCCGGGTCTTTTGATAGAACAACTACAACATCACCCTCATCAGTTCTAATTCTATAATTACCATTTTCAACAACATTAACATCAGTTTCTATATCCCCCTCATCAGTAAAAACACTCATTTTTTTCACAGTAGCATTATAAATGATTAAATCACCTTCATCGCTATCAAGATTTAAGTTCCTGGCTTTACAATTTTTTAGTCTTATTTTTCCTTCATCAGTATGGATATTAATTCTACCCCTCAGGGTATCTATATCTTTATTAAAATCTATAATAAAAACATCACCTTCATCAGCTATAACATATAAATCACTGGATGAAATATTAAACAGTTCCACATTACCTTCATCAACTTCCAGACTAATTTTACCGTTTATTTCAGAAATATCAACCTTCCCCTCATTATTTCTTATATCCAGTTCAACGTTTTCTGGAACAATCAATTCAAAATCTACTTTCTTTCTTCTATATTTCCAGCTATCTGGTCTGAAAATATCAAAAAAATTAAAATCTTCATAGAATATATCTTCTGTAACATCTCTTATATAAAGTCTGTTTCCTATTTTTTCGATATCAACCTTTATTTCTTCGAGGTTATCTTCGGCTCTTCGTCTGGTTCTACCCCAGGCTATCTTGGTCATAACAATTCGAACTTCCTCCCTGTTCCAGCTTTGAATACTTATTTTTCCTTCTCTACCTTCAATAAATATACAGCCGTTCTTTTTAAAACTTAAAGTTTTTTCTTCAACTCTTCTTGCCTTACTAAAAATTCCAGATTCAGCCCTCAATTCAAAAGAAAATAATAAAATCTTCCTCTTTTTCTTATTCCTGCTGGAAAACTGAGCTGACTCAAAAACCACATTTTTGACACAGACATTCTTATTCCAGCATCCTGTGGAAGGATAATTCTATTCGCACCAATTTCAAGGTCAACTATTGCAGTGGATCTTCCTGTGTACTCTCCAGAAAAATCAATTATTAATTCACCAATACCACCATCAATGTTAGCTCTTTCGAAGTTTGCATTACCCAGTCTTTTCAATCTTACTTCTCCCACCTTAACATCAATATCCATATCTTTCATTCTCTCCAGATTTGGTCTGGAAAAATCAATAGCAACTTCTCCAGCCCAGGAAACTATCTGAAAATCTTTAATCCTTAAACCTCCAAGGTCTATATCTACCTCTCCTGCTTTTATTTTTATATTAAGATTGGTCGGAACATCATAAGGAATATCTATCTCGGTTTCAGCTGTTTCTTTATCGTTAACCCCTCTTATAAAACTCTCTTTATCGACCTTTACAAATAGCTCCCCGATATCTTTATCGAAATAAACATCGGTATTATATAAATCAGGCTGGTAATAAATATAAACTCTTACCTTCCTGCTATCCTGGTTCCTATTTATCGATAAAATACCAACATTGCCTTTAAAAATCAATGTCAATTCTTTTCCCTTTGGAACAATATATTCTCTGTCAAACCTTTTAAAATACTGAGCATTTACACTGCTATAACAAAGCAGAATATATATCAATAAAATTTGAATACTCTTCATTTTATTTTTTTCCCGATTTTAATTTATATCCCCTTTTCTAATTGATATACCATTAACTCATTATTAATATACGTAATTTATCATAAAAAGTTATAACTAAAAAATAAAAAGAGGGATAAAAAATCCCTCTTTCACAATTACATCTCCTATATATTAAATCAAAATGTCTGGTTTATTCTTAAATAGACCTGAACCGGCTCCCCCTTTTTATCGGTTCTCCAGGCAAAGTTCAATCTAATTTCATCATCTTTATCAGAAATACCAATCCCAACACAGGTTTTCAAATCACTCAATGAGGCACCATTAAAAAAATCCAGAAAATCAGAATTATCCTTTGCATACCATGCCAGACCAATATCTGAAAACAGGATTAGATTAAAATCTTCAAGTAACCAGGAAGGCGGACCAGCAAGAAGACCATTCGGATCAAAAGCATACTCGAAATTTGCAAGTACCATTCTATCACCCTCAAAAGATTTAAACCTGTAACCTCTCATTGTCCCGATTCCACCAAGATAAAAAATCTTTTGCCCGGGTAATTGACCCTCAGAAGTGCCCAATCTTAACCTCATATTCAGGTTTTCATACCTGCCAAGTGGTTGATACCTTCTCAAATCTATTATAAACCTCTTAAAATCAAAATCCCCCCCTGTAGTCCTATCAGATACCTCCCCGGAAAACATACCATACCATCCTCTGTAATATCTCCTGTAATCATTTCTTGTATCATATTTAATAGTTAATAATAAACTCCTCATTTCTCCTTCATTAATCTGTCTGTTAGGTCTGAATCTTTTATTACCTCCGAATAAGGACCAATTTGTCCCATTAACCATATTGTAGTAGTTATCAATTCTGTATTCCAGTTGAGCACTAAAGTCAGGTAAAACCTCCTGTCTTACATATCCTGTAAAACCTGTTCTTTCAAAATAATCGTGAAAATCTTCTTTAAAAATAAACGCACCTACAGTGTTCTCATTTGTTGATAAAAACCATTCATCATCAGTATCCGTTAAACTATATGCCTTTATTCCGAGAGAAAACCTATATCTATCAAAAAAGCTTCTTTCAAGACCAGCACTGTATCTCCATCTGGAAGATTTAAATCCATAACCGACAAATCCATATATGGTAAGCAGTCTCTCATAATACCAGTTATCTTTAGGAATCTGACACCCTAAAAACAAACCATCAACTTTATTATATCGAAAAATAAACTCCTCCTCTCCGAGATAATCTTCCCAGTCGTAAACCTTGTATCTTCTTCTATAACTTTTTCTTTTCCAGTAATATCTATCTCTCCAGTACCTATCCCTTTTAACAAAAGATAGCCAGCTTGTCTCCACTTCATCTCCTGTAATTAATGCTCCTCCGATTTTAATAATATCTCCACTAATACATATTGCATCTCCGATAATTTCTCCTTTTGATTCAACTTTTAAATCTCCAAAAACAACTATTACTGTTCCTCTCACACTACCACGAATAATAAGATTACCTTCTGTAACTACAAGATTATTTCTTATCACTTCATCCTTACCTACCTGATAATCACCTCTTTTATGAATTGTTTTTAAACCGGTGTCTTTTAGATACCTATCTTCAGCAATTTTTCTAACTCTATCAGGGTCTCTTTCCTGAGAATTGGCTTCAGAAATAAGCAATAATCCGAATATGATAAAAAATGCTATAATTATTCCTGAAATGACCAATAACTGTTTTATTTCTAACCTTTTATTCATCTTTTCTACCTCAATCACTAAAAACTTTTTTTAAAAATCTATCCCTTTTTAAATTTTTTGGTAATATGTAAAAGCAACAATCATACCAGAAAAACAGGTATGTTCCAGATATAACATTGATTAATAAATTGCAAATTGTGGTTATTTTACACAGTATATTTACGACATAACAGGCAGGAAGGATTCAAAAAAAGAAGCTAATTGTTTTTCAATTCTGATTTTTTAATCATTTCACATTTTCCATTAAAAATAGCACCATCAGCAATCAATATTTTCATTGTTTTCAGGTCTCCATCAAATTCAGCTTTTTCACTGAACATTGCACTTGAACTTGCGTAAATCTGACCCAGGACTTTCCCACTTACTACCACCCTATCAGAAACTATTGTCCCATCGATAAAACCCCCTTCACCTACAATTATATTTTCGCCTGAAGTTATTTTTCCTTTAACAGTTCCATCTATTCTACAGGAATGTTTAATATTAATTGAACCTTCAATATATGTTCCCTTACCAATTATAGTGTTTATTTTTTCTTCTTTTCTTCTATTTTGTTTTTCTTCCTTTTTCATACTAAAATTTCCCTCTAAAAATATTTTTATAAATATTAATTCAATTGCTGAAACTTTTTATTGCGTCTTCAACACTTTCAAAGGTCTCAAAAACGGTAATCAATTTAGTAATCATTAGAAGATTCTCAATTCTTTCAGTAACTCGAGCTAATTTTAAGTCACCTTTATTATTTCTCATTGTGGTTAATCCACCAATCAATATCCCGAGCCCTGAACTATTCATCCAGTTAACACCTCCCAGGTCAACAACAACCTTATTTTTATTTTCATCAATCAATTCATGCAAACGGTCATTTAATATCGTGGCATCGGGTCCACCCATAATTTTCCCTTTTAACTCAATAACCACCACATCCCCTTTATCTAATACATTCATTTTCATACAAATTTTCTCCTGATTAAGAATTTAATTTAAATTAATTTTACATAGTTTTTCTTTTTTTCTTTTGTTCTCTCCAGTTTTGCCATTCTATAAGCACCGGGCTTGCTATAAAAATTGAGGAATAGGTACCAACAATAATACCAATGAGCAAAGCAAAAGCAAAATTATTTATTACCTCACCACCTGCAACAAACAATACTATAACAACAGTTAAAGTCGTCAAAGAAGTAATCAAAGTTATACTTAAAGTTTGGTTAATACTTCTATTTATAATATACGTGTACTTTTCCTTTCTTAAAACTTTTAAATTTTCTCTAATTCTGTCATATACTACAATAGTATCATTCAAAGAATATCCAACAATCGTCAGAATTGCAGCTACAATAGGTAAATTAAACTCTTTATTAAAAATAAAAAATGCTCCAAGAGTAATCAAAACATCATGAAATAATGCAATTATTGCACCTATTGCAAATATAAACTCAAATCTCCAGCTTATATATATTAAAATAAACAGCATTGCAATTAAAATAGACCATATTGCTCTTCTGATTAACTCACTACCGATCTTTGGTCCTACTTTTTCGAGTCGTTCTTCCTCAAAAGGATTATCTGGAAAATCTTTTTTGAGAGTTTCTTTTATCAGGTCAGATATCTCTGTTCCTTCTTCTTTTTCCATAGTTCTTATTAAAATTTCCCTTGAACTTCCAAATTCCTTTATTTCGCTATCTCCAAGATTTATTTTACTTAAAGAAGCTCTTATATCAGAAACCATTACAGGTTCCTTAAACCTCAATTCCATAAGGGTCCCACCTTTAAAATCTATACCAAAGTTTGGACCTTTATGAATAAAAAGAAAAATCAAACCAATAATTATTAATGATATAGATATTGTAATAGCTAATCTTCTATTACCTATAAAATCAATATCCGTATCTTTTACAATTCGCATTTCCTTTTCTCCATATAATTAAATGCTCAGTTTTCTTAATGCAAAGTGTGCTGTAATAAAATCAAAAATTACCCTTGTAACAACAATAGCAGTAAACATACTTGCAATAATTCCTATAGACAGAGTAACACCGAATCCTTTTATAGCCCCTGTTCCAAATTGATACAGTACAATTGCTGTAATTAATGTTGTAACGTTTGCATCCAGAATTGTTCTGAATGCTCTGGAGTATCCCGCATCAATAGAAGCCCTAATTGTTTTTCCGGTTCTTAATTCCTCTCTAATACGTTCAAAAATAAGAACATTTGCATCAACTGCCATACCTATAGTTAGAATTATACCGGCAATCCCTGGCAGGGTTAATGTTGCATGAAATCCTGCTAAAATCGCCAGCACAAATATTATATTTAAAAGCAATGCCACGTTCGCAATAATACCTGAAAATCTATAATATAATATCATAAATGCAATAACCATAACAAATCCTATAATTGCAGACCAGGTTCCTTTCTTTATAGAGTCTACACCAAGAGAAGGACCCACAGTTCGTTCTTCAATTATCTGTACCGGAGCTCTGAATGCTCCAGCTCTCAGAACAATAGCAAGAAGTTTAGCCTCATCCATATTACTCATTCCTTCTATACTGGACCTTCCATCTGCAATTCTTGTTCTTACAACAGGTGCAGAATACACCTGATCATCAAGTAAGATGGCAATTCTTTTCCCGACATTTGCACTTGTAACTCTTGACCATATCCTTGAACCATAACTATTCATACTCATAGTAACAATGGGCATCCCTGCACTCGTCGGGCTATACCCACTGCCAATGTCTGCCTGAGCATTCGTTATAACACTTCCATCAAGTTCAGCATCCTTTTTAACGAGTAATAATTCATAATAACCCGTTCCTGACGGGTCTGTATAAACCGGTGCATAAGACCACACAAACGTTGCATCTTTTGGAATTAATTTTTTTACTTCAGGCATATTGAGTATTGTTTTCACAGCCGGAACATTCTTCTCGGGTACCCCAATAGAACCACCATAAGATGATAAATTTCTCAATAACGCAAGGAACGGGTCTTCTCCGAAAGTCTGGGCATCTACCACTACAGTTGTGTCTCCTGTAGTATCCATCTGTGTATTATCCAGAGCTTCTTTAGAACCAAAAAGTTCAGCAAGGCTTATTTCTTCATCTTTACTGGGTTTTTTTGCTTCTACCTTTGTTGTATCTGTTGAATCTATTTTTGCTTCAGCTAATTTTGTAGTATCTTCTTTAATTCCTTTTGCTTTATTTCTCTGCCTTTTAAGCAGGTTATTTATATCTTTTATTACTGAATTAACGACCTCGGGGTCTTTCAGAAGTCTGAACTCCAATCGAGCTGTTTTTCCAATCAGTTCCCTTGCTCTGTTTATATTCTGAATACCCGGCAACTCTACAATAATTCTTCTTGAACCCTCTTTCTGAATACTCGGTTCAGAAACACCAAACTGATTAACTCTGCTCCTTAAAATCTGAAGAGCTTTATCAACAGCATCTTTTGCCTCATTTTTCAAATAATCTATTGCGTTTTTTCCGGCTCTTCTTTCACTTTCAAAGTATCTGTTTAATTTTATCTTTTTTTCATTTGCTAACTTCCCGAATATATCAAGAAAATCCCCTTTAGTTTCTTTTTCAACTTTTATAGCCTCAGATAAAAGTTGATAAAATTTTTCATCTTTTACACTGGCAAGATTTTCTACAAGTTTGGGAAGGTCTACTTCCAATACAAGATGCATTCCACCCTTCAAATCAAGGCCTCTTTTTATAGCTTTTTTCTCCAGCTCGGTTATTTTACCCACAAGGGCTGGATTATTCCTGTCTTCTTGAGTATAAGTCTCAACCTTATAAGTCGGATAAAGATAATATAAAGCAAAAAATACAGCAAGGAAAATAATTATCCATCTAAATGTATTTTTTCTTCTCATTTTATGTATATACCTCCTGCGAACATAAAAATTAAAACCCCAGTTCTCTATCTACAACATTCTTTAAAGGTTTACCTGTAAAAAATAACTGTAAATTTTCTGAAAATGATTTTCCAACCTCATCAATATATCCCTCGAAGTTTCCACCAATATGAGGGGTCATAACAACATTCGGTAAATCGAAAAGTTCACTATCCTCTGGTAATGGTTCATTATAATAAACATCAGTACCAAAACCTTTTATTTTTCCTTCTTTCAGAACCTTTATAAGATATTCTTCATCAATTAATTTTCCTCTTGCAATATTAATTAAAACAGAATCCGGTTTTAACAAATCCAGCTCTTCTTTACCAAGAATGTGAAAAGTTTCTTCTGTTAAAGGCAACGAAAGAACTATATAATCCATTATTTTTATAATATTTTTTAACTCTTCTTTTTTAAAGAATACATCAACAAAAGTTTTTTTACCTGTATCTCTATCCATTCCATAAATTTTCATACCAAAAGCCTTACCAAGCTTTGCTATTTCTGTTCCAATAGCCCCTAATCCGAGAATTCCAAGTATTTTTCCTCTAAGTGTACTGGTCTGAACAGAAAAATTCCATTTTTCCCATTTTCTTTTTACTTTAAACTCAATTGCTTTATCAATACACCTTGCAAAATAAAGCATAAAAGCAAAAGAATGTTCTGCAACATTATGATTATTTATTCCTCTTGAAGTAGTAAGAATTATATCACTATGGAGCAACTCTGGATAAAGTGTATGGTCTATTCCCACTGAGGCAAAATGAATCCATTTCAATTTATTTGCCCGTTCTAAAGATTCCTTTTCAAAAACAAAACATAACGCAACATCACAATCAAATATAAAATCTTTTATATCTTGCTGTTTACAGAACAAAATATTTATTTCCTTATTATTTTTATATGCCACTTCTTCAATAGTGTTCCTTAATTTTCCTCTTCTTTTTTCATTTTTTGTAACAGCAACAAGAATCTTTAATCTGTTCATATTTTATATTTTCCCGAATAAGACATCTGAATCCTGGTCCCTGAGTAGAGGAAACCCTAACCTTGCATACCTTATCATTTCCAGGTCAATTTTTTCAATGACCAGTTCTTCATTAAACTGACTCCCTTTGCAGAGGATTTCTCCACCAGGCTTAAATACTGCCGAACCACCCCAGAAATTAATACCGTTTTCGTATCCTACCCTGTTTACCATCAGTATATAAACCCCATATATCATAGAATAAAATTTACAAATCAAATAATCCTTCGACATTGATATATTTCCATCTTTGTTGAATCTGGATGGACTCGCCTGAAGAAAAATCAATATCTTCGCCCCATATCTTACCATTGTTTCTGTTATTATAGGATGCCAGGTATCTTCACATATTTCAATTCCAACCTTTCCAAAAGCGGTATTAATTAAACTCAGTTCATTTCCTTTAGAAAAATCTCTCATTTCATCAAACATTCCATAATTAGGTAGAAATATCTTCCTGTGATAACCTGAAACTTCACCTTTACTTATATAAAGAGATGTATTATAATATTTGCTATCACATTCCTCAACAAATCCAAAAACAAGGTCTGGTCCTGCAATTGTTTCCTTTTTCAAAAAATTAATTTCTTCTGAATCCCTTTTTAATCCAACTTCCGATACTAATTCCTTAAGAAAATATCCGCTTAAACTTAATTCAGGAAATACTACAAGTTCAGCATTATTTTTTCTTGCTTCCCTTATAAAAGAAATATGTTTTTCTAAATTTTTTTTGATATTTCCTAACTTACAATCTATCTGAGCCAGACCAACTGTTAATTTCATTTTAATCTAATCAGTTATAGTTAAAGTAAAATAAAATCATCTGACCCGACTACCTGCAGGTATATCTTTTTCAACTGTAATCAGAGATAAATCATCATCAGAAACAGCAGCCAATAACATACCATTAGATTGTATTCCTCTTATAGTAGCAGGTTTCAGATTAGCAACAATAACAATATTTTTTCCAACCATATCTTCAGGAGAATATTGTTCTGAGATTCCAGCTATAACCTGCCTTTTTCCTTTACCATCATCGACTTCCATTTTTAACAATTTATCAGTTTTAGGAACCCTTTCAGCTTTTAATACCCTCGCAACTCTTAAATCAACTTTCATAAATTCATTAATATCAATCAATTCAGGTTCAGGTTTTTCTTCCTTTTTCTCGGACATATCAAGAACCCCCTCCAATTTTTTTATTTCAGGAATTATATCTTTATCTTCTATCTTTTTGAACAATATAAAGGGCTCGCCAAGTTTATGCCCGCCTCTCAATTTTTCATTTAAAAATTCTGTCCAGTTAAGTTTGTCTTTCCATTTATCCAGATTCAACATTTTTAAAATTTTACCCGATGAAAAGGGCATAAAGCTATATATAGCAAGAGCAAGAACCCGGGTTATCTCGAGGCATAAATAAATAGTTGTTCTGCATCTTTCTGGATTTCCCTTAATTGTTTTCCAGGGCTGTTCATCATTAAAATATTTATTTGCAAGCCGGGCAATATTCATCACTTCCAGAATAGCTTTTCTGAATTCAAAATTCTCAATCATTCTTCCAGAGTTATCAAGAAATGTATATATCCTATCAAGAATTTCCCGGTCATTTTCGTTAAACTCTCCTGGCAAGGGAACAACACCATCATAGTTAACTTTCACAAAACTCAAGGTCCTATTTATAAAATTCCCCAGAATATCTGCGAGTTCAGAATTATTCCGTTCCTGAAAATATTTCCAGGAAAAATCAGTATCTCTTGTTTCAGGAAGTATAGTGGTTAAAGCGTACCTCAATGGGTCCGGCGGAAACTTTGACAGATAATCATCCAGCCATACAGCGAAATTCCTGCTTGTAGAAATCTTCTGACCCTCCAGATTCAGAAATTCATTAGCTATTACGTTATCAGGAAGGTTAAATTCTCCATATCCCATTAACATAATTGGAAAAAATATTGCATGAAATACAATATTATCTTTTCCTATAAAGTGATATAACTTCGCATCAGGGTTTTTCCAGTATTCTTTCCACCTGTCAGGGGTTCCATTTTTAATTGCCCATTCCTTTGTTGAAGAAATATAACCAATAGGAGCATCAAACCATACATATAATACTTTTCCTTTTGCTTCTTCTAAAGGAACAGGCACACCCCATTCCAGGTCTCTGGTCACTGCTCTATCTTCAAGACCTTCGTTAAACCAGCCAAGGCAGAAATTTATAACGTTTTCTCTCCATCCCTTTTTTGATAATATCCAGTTTTTTATTTTTTCCTGAAAATTACCTAACGGAATATACCAGTGATAAGTCTCTTTAATTATAGGTGTGGTTAAGCAAATTTTACATTTCGGCTCAAGGATTTTTGTTTGTTCAAGCCATTTTCCACAATTTTCACACTGGTCACCTCGAGCACCTTTTTTCTTACAATAAGGGCATATACCCTCAACAAATCTATCAGCCAGAAACCTTTTGCACTTAGGACAGTACAATTGTTTTGTTCTTTTTTTCTTCAGGAAACCTTTTTCGTACAGTTTTAGAAAAAAATCCTGAGACGTTTCATAATGTATTTTAAGAGTTGTTCTGGAAAAATTATCAAATTTTATACCAAATTTTTCAAAACTCTCTTTATGAATTTTATAATACTTATCTACAATATCTTTTGGTGATATACCCTTTTTCTCAGCTTCAATAGTTATAGGTACTCCGTGCTCATCCGTTCCACAGATATATATTATATCTGCTCCTCTTAATCTTTTATACCTTACAAATATATCAGCAGGTAAGTAGGCACCTGCAAGATGCCCCAGATGTATCGGACCATTGGCATAAGGCAGGGCACTTGTTACTATAATTTTTTCTTTTCTCATAATTTTCTACATAATAAAAGCCGAACCTTCCTGCCCGGCTCATCTTTTGTAAAAAAATATAAAAATTACTGGTTTTCCTCATCAATTTCTGTTTTTTCTTCCACACATTCTGGTTCATTTTTCATCAATTCTTTAGCCTCTTCAAGGGTTATCCTATCCCATTCATCATTCTCATATCTCAAATATATAATATCTTTGAAAATATCTATTTTTTCTACTTTTCCAGCACCTTTTGAAGTTTTAATAATACTATCCATAGGTGGAAATTTTTTAAGGGACTCCTCATACAAATCTTTTTCATACAATAAACAACACATCAACCGCCCACAGCAACCCGATAATTTTGAAGGATTTATCGAAAGGTTTTGTTCTTTTGCATACTGTGAAGATATAGGTTCAAATTCTCTCAGAAAAGCTGTACAGCATAATTTATATCCACAAATACCACATCCACTAACCCTTTTTGCTTCATCTCTGATTCCTATCTGCCTCAGTTCAATCCTTGTTTTGTATTCAGCAGCCAGGTCTTTTACCAGCTCCCTGAAATCAACCCTTTTATCAGCTGTAAAAAAGAAAGTAAGCTTATTTCCATCAAACTGGTATTCTGAATCTATTAACTTCATATTCAAACCTCTTTTTACAGCCAGTTCTTTACATTTCATTAGAGCTTTTTCTTCTTTCTTTCTCAACTTTTTTAGTCTTCTTACTTCTTCTTTTTCAGCCTTTCTTATTACTTCCAGAAGCTGTTCTTTATCTTTAACGCAGGGAGCTTTAATACACGTATGATGTATTCTTCCTAAATCAATTCCCTTTTCTGCTTGAACTATCACATAATCACCAACTTTAAAGGGAAATTGCTGGGGATTTTTATAAAACTCAAGCCTGTATCCTTTAAATTCTACCTCTACAAAATCCATATTAAAAAAC
>QNDJ01000012.1 GCA_003644825.1 Candidatus Zhuqueibacterota bacterium
ATTATTCTATTGGTTCTAAAAACTTATACAATTTTACATAGTTAAGACAGTTCAAAAAATACAAAAATCAATTTTTAAGTTATAATATGAAAAAGATATTGTTGTTTTTACTGGTATTATCAATATTAATTTTTTCAGAGGGTGTTATTATAAATGCATCAAGGGAACCGGTTATTGGCCGTAATGGAATGGTTGTATCAACAAATGAAATTGCTTCCAGAATAGGGATAGAAATCCTGAAAAAAGGAGGAAATGCAATAGATGCCGCAGTTGCTGTTTCTTATGCATTAGCTGTAGTGTATCCCCAGGCAGGCAACATTGGCGGCGGTGGATTTATGATTATACGACTGGCAGATGGAAATATTACTGCTATAGATTACCGGGAAACTGCACCTGAAAAATCTTCAAGAAATATGTATCTGGATTCTAACGGTAATGTTATAAAAGAAAAAAGTGTAAGAGGATATTTAGCATCTGGAGTTCCAGGTACTGTAGCAGGTTTATCTTTTGCTCTTGAAAAATTTGGAACAATGAAATTACGTACTCTAATAAAACCAGCTATAGAACTCGCAAAAAACGGGTTTCCTGTCAGTCAGGGTTTTTCAAGAGTTCTCAAAAATTACTCTTCTCTTTTTAAAAGATTTTCAGCCCCTGCAAAAATATTCTTAAAAGGTAAAAACTTTTATAAACCCGGCGATATACTAATTCAAAAAGACCTTGCAAAAACATTACGTTTAATAGCTGAACAGGGAAAAGATGCCTTCTACAGGGGAAAAATAGCAAAATTGATTGAAAAAGAAATGCTGGAAAACGGTGGAATCATTACAAGAAATGACCTCGCAAATTACAACCCAAAGCTGAGAGAACCTGTTAAAGGAACTTATAAAGGATATACAATTTACTCAATGCCACCTCCAAGTTCTGGTGGAATTGCACTCATTGAAATGCTCAATATACTTGAAGGATATAATATAGGTAAATCGGGTTTTAATTCTTCAAAAACAATTCATTTTATGGTAGAAGCTGAAAAAAGGGCTTACGCTGATAGAGCCCAATATCTTGGAGATCCCGATTTTGTAAGTATACCTGTGAAAACTCTATTATCCAAGAAATATGCAGAAAAATTGCGGAAAAGCATTAATAGAAATTACACTACACCTTCTGAAAAAATAAAACCAGGCAATTCAATCATTAATGAAAGGCAGCATACAACCCATTTTTCGATAGTAGATAAGGAAGGAAACGCTGTTTCCTGCACCACAACTTTAAATTCATATTTTGGTTCTGGAGTCCTCATTAAGGGAGCAGGATTTTTTATGAATAATGAGATGGACGATTTCAGTTCAAAGCCGGGCTCTCCGAACATCTATGGACTGGTTGAAGGAGAAGCAAATGCTATTGAACCTGGTAAAAGAATGCTGAGCTGTATGACCCCAACTATCGTTACAAAAAATGGTAAACTTTATATGGTGGCGGGCACACCCGGTGGTGCAACAATTATAACAACAGTTTTACAGGTTATATTAAACGTTATTGAACATAAGATGGATATTCAGGAAGCCGTTGATGCACCCAGATTCCATCACCAGTGGAAACCAGATACAATTTATTACGAAAAATTTGCTATTTCAAAAGATGTCAGGGAAAACCTCGAAAAAATGGGATATAACCTGACTTTAAAAAGAGACTATGGAGATGCCCATGCTATTCTTGTAGACCGAAAAAACAATATCCTTTACGGTGGCGCTGATAGCAGACAGGAAGGTAAAGCAGAAGGTTATTAAAATGGAAAGTAGAAAAATAATTGTGTTCATAACAGCCAGTTCTGAAGAAGAAGCAGAAAAAATCGCAAGAAATTTAGTAAAAAAAAGGCTGTCTGCCTGTTGTAATATCGTTCCCGGTTTAAGGTCAATTTATAGATGGAAGGGAAAAATCTGTGATGATAAAGAAGTCCTTATCATCATTAAAACTATGCAGAATGTCTTTAAAAAACTGATTGAAGAGGTTAGAAAAATTCATAGTTACACTGTTCCAGAAATAATAAGTTTTAAAATAGAAGATGGCTTCAAAGAATACCTTGATTGGATTGAAAAAGAAGTAAAAACACAGGTAAATCCGAGAAAGATTATGGGAAGAACTGCATTAATTGTTGTTGATATGTTAAATGATTTTGTAAATGAAAAGGGAGCTCTGTATTGCGGTAAATCATCAAGGGAAATTATTCCTTTTATAGTTGAAGAGATTAAAAGGGTCAGAAAGATTAAAGGATTGATAATATTCTTACAGGATAATCACAATAAAAATGACCCTGAATTCAGGATGTTTCCTGAACACTGTGTTGCCGGAACCTGGGGCGCACAGATAATCGATGAAATTGAAGTAAAACCCGAAGATATTATTATACCCAAAAAACGATATAGCGGATTTTATGGAACAGAACTTGACAAAATCCTAAAGGAAAACAACATAACAGATGTAAAAATTGTAGGAGTATGCACTTCAATTTGTGTTATGGATACTGTAGGTGACCTGAGAAACAGAGATTATCCTGTTACTGTATTTAAGAAAGGTGTTGCGGATTTTGACCCGGAGGCTCATAAATTTTCCCTCAAAAGAATGCAAAAAATTTATGGAGCAAAGATAATCTAAATGAAATATCCAGATTTCAAACATCTTAATTATTGCTTCGACAGGTTGAAAAAAGGTTACTATTCCGATAAATACTTTGTTAGAACAGGAGACATACTGATTAAAGAGAAAAAACACCCCAGAGTTCTAATGCAAATATTTGCAAAAAAGAACGGCATCTTCTGCGGTGGGATGGAAGCCACCTATGTTATTAAAAATTCAGTCTCAAAAAGTGATGGTCTTTCTATAAAGGCACTCAAAGATGGAGAACCATTTTCTCCGTGGGAAACTGTTATGACAATAGAAGGGGATTACTCTCTTTTTGCTCACCTTGAAACTGTTTACCTTGGTATTCTGGCAAGAAGAAGTGCAGTAGCTACTCTTGTAAGAAAATGTAGAGAAAAACTTCATAATAAAGAGCTACTCTTTTTTTCATCCAGGTTCGACCACTTTTTGAATCAGGAAGGTGATGGTTATGCTGCCTTTATAGGTGGAGCTGATGGGGTCTCAACTGATGCAAATGGAATCTTAATCGGTAAAAAAGGAATCGGAACCATCCCTCATGGTTTAATAGCAGCATATAACGGAAATACAGTTGATGCAAGCCTCGCTTTTGATAGATGTGTACCAAAAGATGTAAGGAGAATAGCTCTTGTTGATTTTGATAATGACTGTGTAAAAACCTCTCTGGAAGTGGCAAAAACTTTAAAGAAGAAGCTCTGGGGGGTCAGATTGGATACAGCTGAAAATCTGGTCGACGCATCTATAGAAAGAATAGGCTTAAAAGAAAAAGGTGTTGGCCCCCAACTTGTCAGAAATGTCCGGAATGCCCTCGATAAAGAAGGGTTTGATTATGTTAAAATTGTTATAAGCGGCGGTTTTAATCCAGAAAAAATAGACCAATTTGTTAAACTAAATGTTCCTTTCGATGCTATTGGAATTGGTTCTTATTTTTTTTCTGAAAGAATCGACTTTACTGCCGATGTTGTTATGGTTGATGGAAAACCCTGTGCAAAGGTCGGTAGAAAGTATAACCCTAACGACAGACTTAAAACTATATCCATTTAACGGGAGAATTAATAATGATTAATGTTTTATGGATACTGGTAATTTCCCTTATACTTCTAATTTTAGGGTATCGCTTTTATGGGAAATTTATAAGCAAAAGTATAGGAGTGGACTCTGAAAGGAAAACACCAGCACACACAATGAGGGATGGTGTAGATTATGTTCCTGCAAAAACTCCAGTATTGCTGGGACATCATTTTGCTTCAATAGCCGGCGCAGCTCCGATTATTGGGCCTGTTACAGCAGCTGTTTATGGCTGGTTTCCTGTACTGCTCTGGGTTGTATTCGGTGGAATATTTCTGGGTGCTGTTCATGATTTTTCCTCACTTCTGGCATCAGTCAGACATCAGGGAAGGTCTATCGGGGAAGTAATTGAAGAAAGAGTCGGGCACACTGGAAAACTATTGTTTTTAGTTTTTTCCTTTTTTGCTCTTATTCTTGTTGTTTCTGCTTTCACTATCATTGTTGCAAAAACTTTTGTTAAAGTTCCTGAAGCTGCTACTTCATCAGCCCTGTTTATATTACTTGCACTACTGTTCGGGCTCAGTGTTTACAGAAAGGTGTTACCTCTAAGTATAAGTACCATTATCGGGGTTATATTATTATTCCTGTGTGTATATATCGGGCTTTTGATTCCAATAAAACTCTCATTTCAACTGTGGGTTATAATTTTATTGATTTATATTTTCTTTGCATCTGTAACCCCCGTCTGGATATTACTTCAACCGAGAGATTATTTAAACTCTTTTCTTCTATATACAATGATAATTGGAGCTCTTATAGGTATATTTATTTCCAGACCTTCAGTCCACCTTGATGGTTACACAGCTTTTCATCAGAATATTGGGTATCTTTTTCCCATACTTTTTGTAACAGTTGCATGCGGGGCTATTTCTGGTTTTCACTCTCTTGTTGCTTCAGGAACAACCGCAAAACAGCTTAACAATGAAAAGGACGCAAGAGTCATAGGATATGGGGCTATGCTAATAGAATCTCTTCTTGCAGTAATTGCACTGATAACTGCAGCTATAATAACGAGAGAAAAATACCACAGTTTCTTTCCAGACCCGGGTCCTGTAGCTCTTTTTGCTGAAGGTGTTGGTGGGTTTTTGAGCAAAATAGGGTTTCCATTACAGGCAGGAATTTCTTTCACAGCCCTTGCGGTATCCGCTTTTGCATTAACCTCTCTTGATACAGCAACAAGGCTTGCTCGATTCAGTTTCCAGGAATTCTTTATACCAAGAAAAGGTGAAAAACCATCAATTTTATGTACAAATAGATTTATAGGCACAATTGTTGTTGTTATCATTTCTGGAGCCCTCGCATACAGTGGAAAATGGCAGGCAATCTGGCCTTTATTTGGTTCTGCAAATCAATTACTTGCAGCAATAGCACTCCTCGCTGTATCAGTATGGTTAGCATCAATGGGAAAAAGAAATTTCTATACAAAGTATCCTATGGTTTTTATGTTCGCAGTTACTTTAACAGCTCTGGTAATAATATTCTTTAAGAATATTTCAACAGGAAATTACATCTTATCCTTTCTGGCAGTTTTATTATTAGCAGTAGCAATTATACTTGGATACCTATCATCAAAAAAACTGTTTATAAGAACAACAACATAATCCTGAAAAAACAAAAAAATAAAGGGGTAATATGGGGAACATATTAGTAATTGATGATGAACCTTCTGTTGCAAACCTGTTTTCGGAAATGATAAAATCCCTTGGCCACAACCCAATTATAGCTTCCAATGCAACCGAAGGTTTAAAATTATTCAAAAAAAACCCTGTAGATATTACCTTCGTTGACATTAAATTACCAGGGGTCAGTGGAGTTGAGTTCCTGAAAGAAGTAAAAAAAATCGACAGCAAAGCAATTGTTGTGGTAATTACAGGATATCCTTCATCAGAAACTATTACTGAAACCATTCTTCACAACGGTTATTCGTATCTTGAGAAACCTATTACTATGGAAAAACTCAGAATCATTATTGAAAGAGGGCTGAAAAAGAAAAATGAAAATAATTCAACATCCTGAAATTTTAACACGATTCTTAATATTTAATTTAAGATTATGTCCATTGGTATCTTATTTGAATCCAGAGAATGGTCAAATTTAGCCATATCAAAAATCCTGACCTCAAAAGGAATTGATAACGAACTGATAGACGTTTCACAATTCAGCTTCAATATTGCTTCAAATTTTAACCATAATCTATACTGGAATAGAATATTCCCGAGCCTTGAGATGAGAAATCATCATCTAACATTACACATTATTAATAATTTTCTATTTTATTTGAATGAAACTAATGTTCCTGTTGTAAATTCATATAAGGCATTCTTTTATGATTTCAATAAAATTGCCATATACAAAATTCTTAAAGAAAAAGGGTTCAATATACCCGAAACAACCGGAATTAATTCACCAGATGATTTTAAAAAAGCAATTAAATTATCAAAACTACCTTTTGTACTGAAAAGGAACAGAAGTGGAAGAGCATGGTCCCTTGAAATAATCAATAATAAAGAACAGATAGAAAACCAGATTAAAAAGTTCCCACTTTCAAATGACTTCTGGCTTGTCCAGGAATATATACCGTTAAAACATAATTATGTTACAAGAATAGAAATTGTGGGAGATAATGTACTGTGTATCTTAAAAAGATTTCCTGGCTCTGAAGGAATAAGCAGTTATTCGAGAGGGTCATCTATCAAATTATATAAGAATTTCCCGATTGATGTTGTAAACACAGGGAAAAAAGCATTAAATATACTTGACATTGAGATGGGAAGTATAGATATTATAGAAAGTATAGATGGAAAAAATTATATAATTGATGTTAATGCAACAACAAACTTTACACCAGATTATATTGACCTTCTTGGGTTTAACCCACTCGAAAGAATGTGTGATTTTGTGATAAAGAAATATAAAAGTTTAAAACAAAAGAGTAGTTATGAGTGAAAAAGTAAAACAGGATAACAATCTTCAATTGAACCAGAGAATCGAAGAATTTAACGATATTAAACTCTTATTTAATACATTTGGAGAAACTGCATACAGGGCAGCCTGGAAATATTTCTTTTCGAATGGTTATGAGGTTGGTTATGAGAGATTTATGAAGGCTGTAAAAAAAGGAACCCTGACACCAGAAAAATTTAAATCTGAGCCTGTTAAAACAATAGAAAACTTCCTGAAAGAGTTCTTCAGGGAAAGAGGTGGAAATCAACCCGAAATATGGAGTGAAAACTCAACAATTTTTCTGAAAACAGAACGGGATGTATGGTGTCCCGCTCACGATGCTGTTGCCATTTCAGGTATCAATCATAAAGATATATGCTCAATCCATAAAAGAGCCTTTGTCATAGGTATTGTAAAAACCTTTGAGGAATTCTTCCCGGGGTTAACCACCAATTGTTATAATGTTAGCTCAAGATTTCTGGATGAAAATGCAGATTGTATCGAAGCATATCAAATTATATATTACGGTTAATTAACCCGAAAATACTAAAGGATAGTCTCAGGAAAAATTATGGCACAAATAAATAGAAATCTTGTTAATGTAATATTAATTCTTATTTTTATATTGCAAAATAATGCAAATTCCCAGACTAAAACAGGGAAAGATGATATAAGAATAATATACGCCAGGAAAACTGACGAAGAAATTAAAATCGATGGTAACTTGTTTGAAAAATCCTGGGAAAAAGTATCCCCTCAGGCAGATTTTATCCAGTTAGAACCCCATAAAGGAAAATTAGCTACAGAAAAAACAGAAGTTAAAGTTCTTTATAACGAAGAAAATCTTTATATAGGGTTCAAATGTTATACATCATCACCATCAGATATCATTGCTTCTATAACAAGAAGAGACCAATTATTAGGCTCTGGACATCAATCCCGGAAGAGTGATGATAATGTTGTTATAATCATAGATACATTTAATGATATGAGAAATGGCTATTGTTTTGCAATCAATCCTTTAGGAACTCAACTTGATATGAAAATTGCAAATGATGGAAGAAGCAGAGATACTAATTGGGACAGCGGCTGGAAAGCAAAAGCTCAAAAACATAAGTGGGGATGGTCAGCAGAATTTTCTATTCCATTTAAAATTATGAGATTTAATATATCAAAAAATATGGTCTGGGGAATAAATTTTGGCAGGTTCATTTCAAAAAAACTGGAAACCGACTGGTGGTCAGGAAGAATGGATGAAGATTTTCGTATATCTCAGGGTGGAATCTTAATGGGGCTTGACATCCTGAAAAAGGAAAAAGATCTCCACTTAATACCATATAGCACATCAAGGCAGGAAAAAATAACCTCAAAAAATATACAGGGAAGATGGAAAGAAGAAATAGGTTTAGATATTGAATATAACCCTATTTCTAACTTAACAAGCAATTTTACTATAAACCCTGATTTTGCAAGTGTTGAAGGAGACCGGGAACAAATAAATCTGACACGATTTGAACTGCAGTTTCCCGAAAAAAGAAGGTTTTTTCTCGAGGGCAGCGAGCTCTTCAGAAACAGAATAAGAGTTTTCTATTCAAGGAGAATCGGTAATATTTTATACGGTGGGAAAGCTACAGGAAAATTTAAAAAATACAACATTGCTATGATAAATGTTCAGGCAGAAAAAGTTCAGGATGACCCATATACTGATAATAATGAGTCATTCCCCGAAGCAAACATCTCCGTTTTCAGAGCCCAGAGAGATATTCTGAAATCCTCAACCATAGGTTTACTGGCTGTTAATAAACAATGGAAAGGTGGGTATAACAGGGTCGTAAGTCTCGATGCAACATTGAATTTACCATATCATCTGTATGGAACTGCACAGTTTGTTGGGTCCTGGCCGGGTAATTTGACAAAGGGAAGCGCCTTCTTTCTGAGGCTGGAAAGAAGATCAAATATATATGATTATCATCTCAGATATACAAACCTTGGAGAAGAATTTCGTGAAAGGGTTAATCCCGTTGGATTTATAAGAGATGATGACAGGCACGAACTCGATTCCGCAGTAAGATATAAGTGGTGGATTAAAGGTAAAAAACTTGATTATATCGATTACCGCTCCAACTATAACATCTACTGGAGTCATAAAAAAATCCTCAGAAGTTATGATATATGGGAAAGGCTACGATTTTATTTTGTAAATAAATTAAGCATTGAAACAATGTATGATTATGAATTTAAACTATTTGAAAAACGATTCTTTAATAACAAAAAGAGTATAAAAATAGGATATAATACCGAAGAATGGACTTCCAAAGAAATTGAATTTCAATGGGGAAAAAACTTCGATAGAGATTATAAATTGTATTCTGCAAGTGCAAAATTCAAACCAAGCAGAAAACTCTCTATTGAATATTCATTAAAAAGACTCATATTTAACCCGGACCCAAATAATAATACCACGTTTATTAACATCCTGATATGTAATTACCAGTTCAATCCAGATTTATTTATCAGATTATTTGTTCAAAACAACTCTTCCATAGATAGATATTATATTTATTCTATTTTCGGTTATAGGTTCAGACCCCCCTACAGTGCAATTTACGTTGTATTCACCAACGATAGATTCTGCTCCTTACATAAAACAATTGAAACAAACAGAATTTTATTCCTGAAGTTTTCCTACTCTCTGGACTTATAGATATATTATGACCCTTTTTTATTCTAAAATGATAATAACACTGTAATATATATATGAGGTTTGAATAAATACATCAGTTAAAAATTATAGTTGAAAAACATCATGAGCAAAATGTAGTATATCTTCTGGAGATAAAAGGTATAAACTAAAGAAATCTTAGGAACCTCTATTACAGAAGTCGAATTGTAAGGTTCAACACTTGGAGTTGTTTGCAGGTAATCAGTGATAAGACAAAAAAATCTTTTAGAATCTTACCATAACACTATCATAAATAAAAGTTTATTCAAATTTTAATTGAAGACAAAGTTTAACAGATTCCTCTAATTTGCAACAATATCCAGAAACTGGTTTTTATTTTATTCAGGGAAGAACCGTTAATTCTGCTGTACTGTAATTAAAAGAATTAAACAGAAGCTTAAACGTTCCATAAGCCTGAGCCCTCTGAATTGCATTAAACCCTATTAGAATTGCTCTTCCTTTTTTAAATGGTATTTCTACGAGTGCTGCCTTATTAAACAGTGTTTTTTCTCCTAAAATCCATCCACTCATAAGGGGATTTCTATCAGGATACATCGCAATTATATTTGCTTCAACATTAAAAGAGGGAATAACCTTAAAGGCCGGGCTTCTGGCAAAAAATGCTCCTACCTTTTCAGGCATTCCATAACCAACAGGATGAGAATTGTTAATTTTTACCGAAAGAATAGAACCAGGGCAGAAAAACTCCTCAGGCTTTTTCCCCTTCAGAATATTTATTACAGGAAGTTTGAACTCTCCCGTAAGCAAATCTGATGCCGAGTTAAGGGTTATAAGTGTTCCCCCATTTTCTACAAACTCTTTTAAATTATAGAGCCCCTGATTACCGATACCTTTTGCAAAAAGAGGTGGAACCGTTCCTTCTTCTCTCCCCTTCAGAATACCCTCAGCTCTAATATCAGGAATGTAAATAACATCATATCTATCGTTCAGTTTTCCTGCTTTTATTTCCGAATTATGTATATTTTTGTATTCAATTTCAAATTTCTCAAATACCCACCTGCTCCATCCTTCACTCATACTTGCGGTCCATGGCTGATAAACGCCCAGTCTGAAGGGTTTTAATAGATATCCTTTTCCCCTGACCCTTTCATCTATTCCATAAAAATTCAGATACAGTTCCTTTGTTATAGACTGAAGTTCATCCAGCAGACCAGCCTTTACCGGTATTACCAGATCTCCTCTGTGAATTTTTATGTTACCTGCAGTATGTTCACCTTTACTCCAGTAAACCTCAAACCCTTTTTTCAACAACCTGTTAGTAGCTATTATGCTATTATTGGTTTTATGACTTAACACAAAAGCGTAATCAGGATGAGGATTTTCTACCTTTCCTTCAGGATATTCAACTTTGCGAACAGGGATAAGTTCAGCATCAAAAGGGTTATCTACCTGAACTGTATTAACATTCATCTGGTACGGAAGGGTCCATCCACAAAAATCATAGGGCCTGACTGGTGGGCCACCAGGGTATAACCTGATATCAGGATATCTTTGAGGTTCCAGCATATCTTTTGCAAAAGCCCTGTATGGTTGAGACATTGGAACTACAAAAGTTCCGGAAGGATAGTTCACTCCATCAGCGATAAAATCTTTCCCGGTTTTATATATTTTTACTCCTCCTTCCTTAAGGACATCTATCATTTTCAATGCTGTAATATCATCCCACTGGTTGGGTGGAATTACAAAAGCAAAAGGAGGCTCTTTTTTTCCTTTTTCAATTGCCCTCTTATTCATCAAATAAAAATTGTAAAGAAGCCTTGACCTGAATTCAGAACAGGCATCAAGTAAAGATAGAGTTGCATTGAGTTCGTAATCAACAATATTCCTCAATTTCCACCAGCCACCGGGCCAGGGATTCGGAAAATTCATATACTTATCATAGGAAGGCAATCCTCTTCCCCTGCCTTTGAGTTCGGATTTTCGCTGAAATACAGGCGATGCAATTTTACAACTTGCCATCTCTGTTAACAGACCCACACAATTGTGATACCAGGCAGTCATAAGAAAAGCACCCTGCCACCACCCTGTATAAAAAGCTCCTGTTATAACACCGCTGAATCCTTTAGATTCAAGGTCAACCGCTATGTGTTCACCTAAAAGAGCTGTTTCCCGCCATATTAACGGGTCAACATTAGGATTAATCGGGTCACAGAAAGGAGGAACAAACAACCTGGCTCCCCTGTTGCCCATCTGGTGCTCATCAAGATACACCTGAGGAAACCATTCTTTATATAAAATCCTGTTAACAAGCCTTGATTCAACCTGTGTAAGCATATAAGCATCCCTATTATTATCATGACCGGTATATGTATGATACAAATAGGGCATTGGGCTCGCCTCAAAAGGTGTCTCTAAATATTTTTCATACCAGGTTCGTACCTTCTCAAGACCATCGGGATTAAAACTCGGAACAAGAAGAAAAATCACATCATTCAGTATTCTTTTGACCCGGGGGCTTTTCTCAGTTAAAAGTCTATAAGTCAACTCTACAGACATCTGTGCTGCACCTACTTCCGTTGCATGAATACTGCAGGTAATTAATAGGATGAGTTTTCCCTTTTCGGAAAGTCCTTTTGCTACCTTTTCAGACATTCCTCCCGGATTTGCCAGCTTTCTGGATATACTTTTATACTCCATCAGATTCTTCATATTCTCTTCAGAGGAAATTATCGCCATTATAAAGGGCCTTCCCTCTGTAGACTTCCCCAATTCCTTAACTGTAATTTTATCCGAGGCATCGTCAAGCATATTAAAATAAGTATAAATCTGTTTCCAGCTTGCAAGTTTATAATCCTCACCAACTTTAAACCCGAGAAACTCTTCTGGTCTTACTATCTGAGAGGTTGATTGAGCTGCAAAAGTTAAAAAAATCAATGAAAAAACGATTAAAACAAAGGTTCTTTTTATCGACATTTTTAACCCCATAGGTTTGTCATTTGTTATTAAACAATTAATTAAACGGTCAAATCTCATCAAAAATTCACTTACTTATCAGTTGCCCATTTAAAAAGTTTGGAATTACAAAAGAATTAATCATAAGTCTCAGTTTATCTGTATAAGATAATTTTTCATCCCGATAGTTTTTCATACTTAGTGTACTCCAGACCAGGCAAAAACCCTGATTTTAAAGTTTTTCGGTCAGGCAAGGATGCCTGAACTACAGCCGATGGTTATTTACATTTGTAGAACAAGTGTTCGTTTATGAATAGTTTTTACACAGTTTGAATAATGGTTGTGATACGTGGATAATTTTACATTATTAATTCCTTTAATTACTGGTAAAAATTCAATTTTTGAACATTTAACTTTTTCCTCACCAGAATCGAATTACTGTCATCGGTTCATAACAAAACAATTTTTTATTATGATTCTGTACAGGCTCACAATGACAGGTATTTTTAAACCACTACTGCAGGTAAAGTAACCTATTTTATATTATTAATTTTTTTTCCGTTTATTTTTTTCTGCTTTATTCAGTTCACTATTTGATTAATTTAATGGAAGTTTTAATTGTTCCACTCATAGGAATTTCCATCTGCGTCATTGAAACAGTTGCTTCAAGTGTACCGGTGGAACTCACCTCTATATAGTATCCTTTTCTATATGCGAAGAGTATTTCTCCCTTGCTTTTACTTGTTCCATCCATTGTGAAATCCATTCCCATCTGTGTCCCCTTACCCTTAATTTCGGATGTTTGCTCAAAAGCAATTTTCAAACACTCAGTATTATCCTTCATCAATTTCTCAACAACTGTATATTTAGAACTGGTATTGACATTTGTTTCATTTTCTCCAACTTTTTCAGTATAGGAGTCTGTTGAAGTCCAGCTATCATTTATTTTAACGGATTTTTCAGATAAATCAAAAAAGAAATTTCTGAAATAGCTTGATACAGACTGATATGAACCTTCAACAGGCGGGAATAGTTCCTGGTTTTTCATTTCCAGGAATTTACCCTTATTGGAGATTTTTACTTCAAGTTCTTTACCGATATATTTAGACATATCAGGGCTCATTTCACCCTGAGGGGATGAAGCTGTTACAGATATAGAATCAAACCCCATCCCGAAAGTAATAGCGCCATCTTCTGCTACATCTTTCACCTTAGAAAAAATCCTTGCTTTTACATCGGAAGTAGTTTCCATTTCATTGCCCATCACTTCCATTAACATTTCAGTATTGATTGTGAAATCATATTTGAGTGTGCTTCCTACTTCTGGACGATAGGTCAATATAAAACCAGTTTTCTCATTACCCCAGGGCTCAGACTTCTTTGC
>QNDJ01000013.1 GCA_003644825.1 Candidatus Zhuqueibacterota bacterium
CAACAATAGAGCTCTGTAGGAGCGGCATAGAAATATTAATTTGATCATAGATTAGTGTAACTCATGCTTCCAGCTTGAGATTTAATTATCATAACCATACATTTAAAAAGTACGCAAATTTTTTTAACACAAATTCGTTTAATTAGTGTAATTCGTTGTTTATATATTAACAGAATATCACTACCAGAATTAAATTCTGGTAGTGGATAAAACATTCTGGAAGTCTCTGAAGAGACTGTTTTTTAGTTTCAGCAATATAAAGTTATAATCCTTTTAAAAAAGTCATTTTAATGACTTACCAGTGGACTATTCCAGCACCAGAATTAGATTCTGGTGCGGAAAAAAAAAGGAATTAAATAACATTTCTGTAGTTCAAGAATCCCTATCCGAGCTTTTAAAACAACATTCCGCTCCTACGGAACTCAATATTTTTTTATCTCTTATCTACAAACATATCGCTCCTGACGGAGCTCTTTAATAAAGCTTAATATGTAATTGTAAGCCTTTACAGGCAAAGAAATCTATAACCTCAACCAAACGGTCAAGAGTGATGAAAAGAATGGAATAATTTCTTTGAGGTAAAATATAAAAAATGAAAATATATTTTTCTATTCAAGCCCTGTAAGGGCGAAATGTTTGTAGCAAAAAATAGTAAACAATAATAGAGCTCCGTAGGAACTGCATAAGAAATATTAATTTGATTATAGATTAGTGTAACTCAAGCTTCCAGCTTGAGATTTAATTATCAGAACCATACATTTAAAAAGTACGCAAATTTTTTTTAAAATAAAATTCGTTTAATCCGTGTAATTCGTTGTTTATATATTACCAGAATAACACTACCAGAATTAAATTCTGGTAGTGGATTAAAGGATATGGAAGTCTCTGAAGAGACTGTTTTTATATACAATTAGAGAAATATGAGAAATTAGTTGTTCCATTACAACCCCGCAGGGGTGTAATATTTGTAGCAAAAATAGTTAAAGATATTAATTATCCCCCTTATTTTTCGCTCTTAGCCTCATTTCTTTTAATTTTTCTTTAATAACATCTCTTTCAAACCCAGATTTTCTAAAAGCACGAGAATGAACATCTGGAAGAATTTCAGCCTTCAAGGATATAACAAGCTCTTTTTCAGAAGTACTTTTACTGTTGTAACCTGTAAGATACCTGATACCAAGAACCCACCAGGGAAGGTCTTTCAATCCTGGAATTCCCTTTCTTTCGATTGAATTCTCAGTTGAATAAAGACCAGCAATAGCTGTTTCTTCTCCACTGCTTAAAAGAAGAGAAGTTTTAGCCATTATTTTGTTAACAACAGTGCTAATTGCTCCAGGAGTTACCGAACTTTTCTCCGCTTTTACATTCAGATGAACAAACTCAAAGTCATCCTCCTTAATTACTGTTGGAGTAACGGTTAAAATTATTCCGGAACTGACAAAGTTATCGGTTACATTTCCTGCAAAATCTCTCTGCTTAATAGAAAAATCCTGCCCGACCTGGACTTTGCCTTCTTTTCCATCAAGAACAGTAATCTGGGGCGTGGCAATTATTTTACCAATGTTTTCGGTCTCAAACATCTTTAAAAGCGTAGAAATCTCCATCTTTCCTGTGGCTTTTGATACCTGAAAATTGAAAATATCCTCCGGTAAAGCACCACCTACAACATTCTGCTGAAAAGAACTGGATATATCACCTTTCATCTTAAAAAAATTCCAGTTAATCCCTCTTTCCCTCATTTTTTTTCTGTCAGCGTCAAAAAAAACAGCAGATATTTTTACCTCTCTTGAGCTCGAAGTATAAATCTCCTCTGGCGATTCTTCTTTCTTCTTCTTTCTTTCTTCAGATATAATCAGGATATAGTTACTGTATTCTTCATACCTGAGATTATTAACAATTGTAATAAGTTCAAGAGCTTTTCTCCATTCCAGGTTCTCAATATTAACATTTATTGGAGATGTTCTTTTCATAGGGTCTATTATTAGTTTTCCTTCGAGCCTTCCACTAACTTCACTTAGAGCCTGTATAGCAATATTAAAAGGTGTTCTGCTGTCAAGAGAAATTTTACCCTCTGGCGAAACATATTCAGATGGTATTCTTTCCTGAGAATACCCATTATTAAATAAAAAAACAATCAGAAAAATTGTAAAATACCTCATTTCATCACCTGTAATTAAATTCAATTTCTAAAAATCTCTTTTCTATGATTCCCCCGATATTCAACAGGAATTCTGCTCTATTCTTTTGATGGTCTATTGCAGTTAACCTTCCAAGATACACTTTATCACCCAGATTAAGCATCTTTAACTCACCGTTTTCATTTTTCAGGAAAATTTTATTACCGCTTATCCCTATCAGCTTAACTTTATCAATTTCAACGAGCTTCTCAGTATTTGGTGGCAATGTCTTTCTTATCAGTGGTCTAAAAGGATTAAAAACAAAATATTTATACTGCCCCGCATAATTATAACTTACTCTATTTTTACCAGCAATTTCTGAATAAAAAGTTTCTATAACCATATCAAATTTCACAAGATACTTTATTTTTCCACTTTCGGGTCGAACATCCTCCTTATTATTTATGGATAATGATTTTATCCTTATAAGAACAGGAAAATTTTCAAGCTTCCATATAAAACTCCTCAACCTCCTGAAATCTCCAGAACCATATAAAATATATGTACATATTCCAACATCTCCTTCTTCTTTAGCACCAAGATAATCTATATTAATAGATATAAAACTATCCTTCGTTGAAGCGAGAACATTTAATAACCTGAAGATTAATACCGAATTTTCTTTTTCCAAAATATATTTTTTCCTTACAAGCCAGGCTTCCCTTAATTTTTTCAGGTTTTCTTCAACATTACTTCTTGTTGCAGTTATTTTCCTTGCTTTAATAAGTTCATTTTCTTTAATTTTTTGAATCTTGACAAGGTTACGAATTTTCTTTGTTTCCCCGAAATAGAGAGATAAAAAACCACCCATTGACACTATAATTAGAAGAATCAGAAAAATCATTGAATTTCTTTTACCATAACTCATTTTTACTCCCTTAAAAATCACCTGTGTTTAGCAAAAATCTCAAACTCATAAATTTTTAACTTCCTTATTTTATTTTCTTTTACATTTTTTATCTGGGTCAGCGAATCCTTTTGAGCAAGAAGATTTATTCTATTTCTATAAAGAGACTTACCCTCAATAGAATAATTCTTACTGTTACCCTGAAACTTTTCTATCCATAAAGAATTCAGAACCTGAATATTTCTGGAATAGTTTTCAAGAATATCACTGTACTTTATAGAACTATTCTCAAGACTATCAAGAATTGAATTTTTCTTTTCCAGTAATTTAATTTCTCTGACCATATTATTAACGTAGTCAACAATCTGGTTTTCAAACTCAATTTCGCTTTGCAGGCTGTTGATATTTGTTTCCAGATTTCTGATAGTCATATTTGCATCAACTTTCTTTTTTAATATGAAAAGACTCATTAGCATAAGAAATAAAAGCAGCAGATATCCATGCCACTCTATCCTGAGTGCGTTCTGTTTTCTCCTGATTCTTTCCGGTAGAAAATTAATTTTGAAGAACTCTCTGTTTTCAGGCTCCAGTATTTTCCATGCAATAGAGATTGGAATAGCATAACTCGATATTAAAAACCTCTTATCCTGGTCAACTGCCGATTGGTCTAAAATTTCAGGTTCCAGATAATTAATAACAACAGAATCACCAAATTTCTCTTCAAGATATTTTTTAAGCTCAATGTTAATGGACTCTCCAGCGAGTAAAATCGTATTAACACCCGAAATACCCCATTCATCAAGCCCTAAAAGGATTTTACTGTAAATAGTATCTTTGATAGAAGAATCATTCACACCTTCATTTATTACATCTCCGAGATGGAACAACTCGCCACCTTTTATAAAAATTATCCGGGCAAAATCATTACCAACATAAATTATTATCCCGGTTTCATCTTCCTGGAATCTGTAACATCTTCTCGCATAACCAATTAAAGCAAGCTCATTTACTTCAATAAGGCTTATTTTAATCTTTCCTGAAACGTAACTATTGATCTCCTCTAATTGTTCAAGGATATAATTATTTCCTTTGCAGTATATTCCAAGATATGAACCATCATACTTCCTTATACACTCAAAACAATCTTCTTCAATTGGTTCTTTCTGGTTAGAATTTACTTCTCTGAGGAAATTATATTTTATTTTTTTCTTTTTAATGTTCTTAAACTTTCCGTTCTGTATGAAATAGACGTTTGACTCCGGAATATTTACCCCGAATCTTCCTTTTTTTACAGGCAAATGATTTATAGAATCCAGTATAATGGAAAGATTTGTGGGTTTTTCAAGTTCTGTAATTTCCTGAAAACCAGAATCATCCATAGATTGTGCATCTCCAAAAATTTCTTTGCTCTGGTCTAAATTTTCCGATGTTTTTTCCTCCTCAACCTCAACTCTTGAAATAAGCTTTGAAGTAAATACGTCTTTAATAAATATTTTTCCTTTTCTTTTTACAAGATGAGCAACTTTTAAATCCAATCCATCAATAAAAATTCCAAATGAATGCTTCATAATTTATATTCCTCTCAAAAGTTCTAAAATTCTATTTTTGTTATTTGCATAGTTTACAGCATTTTCTTTACTTATTTTTCTCTCTTTATATAACCTCAATAAATCCTGTTCCATAGTAATCATTCCCAATCTTCCAGATTCATTAATCATCTGATAAATTTCCCCGGTATTATTATTTTTAATTGCAGCTTTCACTGATGGTGTAGTTAGAAGAATTTCTTTAGCAAGAACCCTTTTTCCGGATAAATCTGGAACTAACTTTTGAGATACAACACACGTAAGAACATCTGCCAGTCGATTTCTTACTCTTTCCTGTTCTATTGGTGGGCATTCACCAATTATCCTGTCGATACTTTCCACTGCTGAAGCAGTATGCAATGTTGAAAATACTTTATGCCCACTATCAGTAATTTCAAGAACGGCCATTATAGTTTCAGGGTCTCGCATTTCGCCGACCACAATTATGTCTGGGTCCTGTCGTAATGACTGGATGACCCCCTCCTTAAATGAAAGAACATCTCTTCCAACCTCTCGATGCCTGATTATACTCTTAAATGGTTTATGAACAGTTTCTATTGGAGAACCGATAATGGTTATATGGGCATTAACTGTATGGTTATTAGCGCTTATTATACTATCCAGGGTGGAACTTTTCCCCGAACCGGTAATTCCGGTAACGAGAATGAGACCCTGCTTCACATAATTAAGACTCATAACTTTGAGAACATTAGGATGAAATCCCAGCTCTTTTATTGGTCTGATTTTATTGGAAATATATCTCATATTTAAACATAAGTGGTCAAGGTCAAAATAAAGGTCTGCTCTGAATCTTTCTGCATCTTCAAGAATCTGGTAAGAAAAATCAAGATTCCTGTTAGAATAAAGATAATCCCTCTGTTTTTCCGTAAGTATACTCTGGCAAAGAACATCAGTTTCTGTTAAAGTAAACTCTCCAAATTCCATCTCGGGTTTTTTCTCCCCATATATTCTATACCATACCTTTCCATTACAACCCCTACCGCCAATATCTATATCAGAAGCCTCTTTCTCTTTCATAAAAAGCAAGAAAGTATCAAATAATCTTTTTAAAAACATCCTTTCTTCTGGAGTAATTTTTTTCAAGCTATTCCCTATAAATACCTGTCTGTCTAATCCAATCAGGTTTTCCGGTACCTGTTCAGCAATGTTTTTTAAAATCTTTCTCGGAAAAGAAATATTTTTATGGTTAACAATATTTAACATTATAAAACCTCTATTCTAATAAATTTCTGGGAACAATTTTTTTCCTTATATAAGTTTTAATATAATCATTTCGTAATGGAACAATACTTTCAACTTCCAATTCGATGCCTATATTTCTTATATTCTTCAAAACAGAAGTTTCAGAACCCGTACTATCATAATAACTGAAATGAAGTTTCGTTATTCCAGCCGAGATCGCCAGAGGAGTCTGTCCATTTATCACCCTGTACAGTACCCGATCATCCGGATTATCAGTATAATCGAGTTCCGAAACATCTCCAGTATAATATAATACAGAATCGACCATACCATTATTATCTATATCTGCTATAAAAGATATCCTATCAGAATCAGCCGTAGTGATTGAAGTTATCAGGGAATCCACACCAAAACCAATTTTCCTTATATCCTGTTCAATCATTCTGGAAATATCAACAACATTTTGCTCTGTTACAAGCATCAAATTACTTCTGTAGTTTGATTCAATAAGATTCGCATTCGTGCCAATAAGGGCTAAAAGAAGAACTGAACCTGCTATAAAAGCTCCTATTATGTCAAGCAATGTGCTCATACTTACCTCATTTACTGAGTGAAAAAAGAATAGAATTTTTTATACTATCATCAAAGAACGGGCTCGAAATAGCAACCGTCATTTTTTTAAGAAATGTTGGACCTGAAGTTATTATTGAATCGGGTTGTATAGTATCAACATAAGCCACCGATACTGTAACAACATAGTTAATTAATGGTGTTTTTACTGTATCTGAATATCCATTGTAGTCATCCACATCATCAAAACTCGAAGGAGTCTCCCCTGGTTCAGGTCCAAGAAATTCTGGAGAAGTAAGAGCACCAGGTAAATCAACTACTACGGAATCAACAAGAACTTCATCAAAAGAAAGACACAATGAATTCTCTATAATTTCCTGAGTCAATTCGACTCCAGTTATTCTTAATTCATTCTGTATCAATGTTAATTCATTCTGACCAATAGTATTATTAACCGAAAGAAAAATGAGACCTAAAATTATTGTGGCACCTATTACAAGCAACATTTCTCCGGTATTCAAAAAATTTTTCTCCTTAATCTTCAGCTGTTACAAATGCGACTTCATCACAGGTTGTTATTCCTTCTTTAATTCTTTCTCTTCCCGAAGCTCTTAATGTTAACATACCTTCTTTTATTGCCAGATCTTTAATTGCCTCTTCATTTATCTGAGAATTTGAAGAAAGAATGACCTGCCTTATCTCTTTATGGAAATAAAGAGCCTCGTGAATAGCAACCCGTCCTTTATAACCCGAGTAATTACATTTTTCACATCCTGCACCTCTATAAAAGGTCGTATTTTCTATTTCTTCATCAGTAAAACCCAGAGAAAGCGGTATATTAGGATTAATATTTTTAACTTCTTCTTTACAGTTATTACAGATTGTTCTTACCAGCCTCTGGGCAACAACAATATTTATGGCATATGCAATCAGAAATGGTTCAATTCCCATTTTATAAAGCCTTGATACCGCACTGGCAGCATCATTAGTATGCAGGGTGGAAAATGTCAAATGCCCCGTATTAGCCAGTTTGATAGCAATTTCAGCTGTTTTAAGGTCTCTTATTTCACCAACCATCACTATGTCCGGGTCATGTCGCAGGATACACCGTAGTGCCTGATCAAAATTCATCTTTTCACCGATCTTTAACTGTCGAGCACCCCGAATTAGATACTCAACCGGTTCCTCAATAGTAATAACATTCAATGTCGGGTCTATAACATGGTGTAAAGCAGCCATCAAGGTTGTGCTTTTACCACTTCCAGTAGGTCCTGTAAGAATAACAATACCTGAAGGCTTTTTTATAGCCTTCAGAAAATCCTCTTTTGCTTTTTTCTGAAAACCAAGTTTATTTAAATCAGTAATAACCTTTCTATCATCAAGGATTCTTATAACTATACTTTCAAATCTTCTTTGATATTCAGAGCCAACAATCGGCAGAATAGAAACCCTGTAACGAATCAGATAATCATCAACTTTTCTCTGAATAAATCCATCCTGAGCTTTTTCTCTTTCAAATCGGTTTACATTTTTAGACCTATCCTTGAATACAGCAGCAATAGCTTCTGGTTTTGTATTTTCCTGTCTTAACCACAACTGGAGTTTTCCATCAATTCTGAATAATATATCAGTTGTTGATTTATCTCTTGGCATAATATGGATATCACTGGCTCCTCTCCGAACAGCCTCAACCAGGCATCCTTCAACGAGATTTACCAGTAAACTCTGATTGATTTCAGCATCCAGAGCTTCTTCCTGAAATTCTTCTTCTTCCTCAACAGATTGAACCTCCGGAGTAATCTCCTGCAATAACTCAAGATACTCATTTTCGACAGGTGTTATTTTTTTAATCAATTCATCCAGTTGTTCCATACGACAATAAGCAATCTCATATCTCTTGTATCCAAAGTACATTGCAATTTCAGGAATTTCCCTGTCAGTAGGGTCTGGTGTAAGGAAAATCAGTGTGTTTTTCTTTTCATCAAGCAATTTGTATGGAATAATTTTTTTCTTTAATACAATCGATCTTTTGTCTTTTGGTAAACCGGATAACACTTCAGAAATGAACTTTAAACATTTATCATCCATTTCATCCTTTGATAAATCCACCTCCCGAAAAGCATAAATAGAGGCAATTTCCCGATAAACAAGGTGTCTATCCACACTGAAATCATTTATTAAAATTTCTCCGAGTTTTCTTCTTTTCTCAGGTGGTTCTTTTTCCTGAATTCTAAGCGCAATCTGGACGGTTTCCTCCGAAACTATCCCTTTTTTTATAAGCCTTTCACCTATTCTTGTTAAAGCTTTCATTTGGGCTATCCTATGTTTTGCATTCCAGGCATTTTTGGTCTTATCACAGCAGTTTCAGATGATACCAGGGTTAGAACAATCATAATGACCATTATAAAAAGTGATATAGAAATATTAATAAAATCTATAATGTTTTTAAGTTTGTATGTCGTTTCTTTTTCGTAATAATTTGCCACCTGCAAAGAAGCCATTTTTAATGTTCCGGTTTCTGCTCCTGAATTTAACCTCGAAAGAGCATTTTTAGGAAAAACACCTGTCTTCTCAAAAGCTTCTACTAATCCTGTTCCTTCTTTAAGCATTAATGGAATTGCTATAGTTTTTATCTGATTTTCTATATACTTATTTCTACATGCTTCAGCAGCAATCCTTATTGCCGTAATATTTTCACCTGAACCTGAGTAAAGGCAATGAAACACTCTCGAAAATATCTCTATGCTTGTTTTATGAAACAGCCCCCCTATAACCGGTAATTTGATGAGATATTTATCGAAAATAATTCTTCCTCTTTCAGATTTTATTAACTGTAGAAAAACTAATACTAAAACTATTGTAAAACCAGCAATAAATAGTATATTACTCTGTAGAAAATCACTTATCATCAAAGTCATTTTTGTCATAGGTGGTAATGGAATATCATACTTGGTGAACAATTCTGCTGTTTTAGGAAATATATAACCAACATAAAATATTACTGCCCCGAAAAGAGCAATGAGAACAACTACCGGCATTATAAGAGCCTGTCTTAAACTTTTTTTAAACTCTTCATCTCTTTCCAGGAATTTTGCCGTACTCTCATAAATCGATGCCATATCTCCGCTTGTGGAAGCAATACCAAGCATATATGAGGGAAATTTACCAAGAACTGAGGAGTGTTTTTCAAAAACTTCCTTACCATCTTTTCCTTCTTTCAGTTCCTGATGAATATCTTTTATTGTATTTTTTAATGTATTATTTTCAATATCATTGGATAATAGAGAAAGGATTTCGTCAAACGGGAGTTTTTCTCTGAGCAAATCCGCACAAATCCTTATAAACATTACCACATCTTTACAGGGCGGTTTAAACTCAAAATCAAATAATTTTTTTTCAACCTTAATAACCGAATATCCTATTTTTCTGAGAGCTTTTTCGACATCTTCTTTAGAAAAGGCTTTCTGCTCACCCTTAACAGGTTTTTCAAGTCCTTTCTGTGCTTTATAAAGGAATGTTCTTTTTTTCTCAAGATTTGTAACGCGAATGGCAAACTTTGCAGTTATTTCTTTGACAGCTTTTCTTGCTTCTCTTGAGTTCCTTGCAGAAAAATATCCCTGTACTACTTTATTCCTTATGTTTATTCCTTTATATCTATAATCAGCCATTTTACTTTCCTTTCTCTAAACTTTTCATTGAAGGCTGCCCGGAATAGAACCGGACAGCCTCCTGTATCAGTCAGCTGTAACAGTAGCTAATGTAGGGGTTCCTACCGTTGGAATAGTAATAGAATAAACGGCAAGAGTTCCATCTCCATCACCATCTTCCTTTAATGTTCCTGTAACTACAAGAGTTGCACCGGGAGTCCCGGAAATAGCAAAAGAACCGTTCTCATTTGTAGGATTTACACCAAGAGTTGCAAGTGTTACACCGGTAAAATCTCCAGTAGTTGGTCCACCCATTGAAGCAGGTTTTCTCAGATACTGCTGAGCCTTCTGAGCAATCTGATTCAAATCAAGTATTACAGCATCCCTGTTGGATTCAAATGCAGACTGATTGAATATATTTAACCCCGCAACAACTGCTATCCCAACAATTATTACCCCCAGAACAATCAATAAAAGTTGTTGTTGACCCATAACTCTTTCCTCCTATATGCTAAGTTAAGTAATATTGTTTTCTCTCCACTGGATAACATTTACAATTATTATGCCATAGCAGTTTTGATGATTATTAAGCACTAATTATCGAATTGAACAGAAATTTAATTGATTATTTTTCAGATAAAAATAAATAGTGGTTAATATTAACCAGATTTATAAAACAGTAAAGGAAGGAAAGCCTGTAAAAGAAATATAAAATTGCAAATTGTTTTTGCTTTATTTTTAATGATTAATACTTTAATCTTTTTTTAAACAAATCGTAAGATCTTTTTAAAAAGAAAAAATGTTTATAATCTTCTATAAAATGTTAAACTTATTTTGAATAATAAATAAACATCTTGATTTTATTGTTTATCTTTAATATTTTATGAAAACTTAAGTTAATTAGTTTAATAAGAGTGAATATCTCATAATGGAGGTGCAAAATGGATGCATTTGTTGAAAAGACTTTTAACCTTGTTAAAAAAACAATCGAAAATAATAGATGGAGACAGGAAGAATGCATTAACCTCATTCCTTCAGAAACAACACCGAGTATTCTCGTTAGATTACTCGAAATATCTGACCCCTCAGGAAGATATGCAGAGCACAGAACTATGAAAGGAAAAGAAATATATTTTTACCAGGGAATAGACTTTATAAAAGATGTTGAAATAGAAGTAAAAAAAGAATTAATAAAATATTTCAACTGTAACGAAGTAGATGTAAGACCTATAAGCGGTCAGATGGCTAATATGGTCGCATTTAATGCTATGCTTAAATTTATAAACAGGGGTAATAAAGGAAAACCCTTAAGAAGAATGACAGCCGTGATGAACAATGAACTGACTCACGGAGGGCATCTCAGTTCACAGCCTATGGGTGCTCTTTTCAACTGTGTTGAAATCGACCCCAATACAGGAAGAGAACGAACCATTGGTTTTCCTGTAAGAAAAGATAACCCTTACAAAACCGATATAACAAAACTTGACGAGTTAATAAAAAAATATAAACCTGAACTGATAATATTTGGCAAAAGTATGTTCATATATCCTGAACCTGTAAAAGAAGTTTACGATATGGTAAAAGATATGGAAAATAGACCTGTCATTATGTACGATATGGCACATACCCTTGGTTTATATGGAGCTTTTCAGAAACCTTTTGATGAAGGTGCTGATATTTTAACGGGAAGTACTCATAAAACTTTCTTTGGACCCCAGAGAGGAGTAATAGCAACAAACTTTGACGAGGACTCCCCTTTTAGAAAATTATGGATAGATATTAAGAATCGAGCCTTCCCTGGAGCTACAAGTAACCACCATCTTGGTACATTACTGGCACTGCTACTTGCAACTATAGAAATGAATCAATTCAAAGATGAATATCAATCTCAGGTGATAAAAAATGCTAAATCTTTTGCTCGTTCTCTGAAAAGTTATGGTATAGATGTAGAAGGTGATGAATCTGATGGCTATACAAAAACTCATCAGGTCCTTATACGGGTGAAAAAATATGATTCTGGCGAAGTAATTGCAAAAAAACTCGAAGAGAATAATATTATAGCAAACTATCAGGCTTTACCGGATGATGAAAGTTTCATAAATTGCAGTGGAATCCGCCTCGGGGTTCAGGAAATGACAAGATTTGGAATGACTGAAAAAGATTTCGATACCATTGCGGGTTTAATGGCAGAAGTAATTGTATATAATAAAAATGTAAAAGATGAGGTGAAAAATCTAAGAAAAAATTTCCTGAAAATGAAATTTTGTTTACCGGACAAAGAATCAATAGAGCTTACAAAAAATTTATTAAACAGTATCTATTCTAATTTATCGGGTTAATTCAATTACAAATATGCATAAAAATCTCCTAACATATCTCTTATTTATAGCTATCGTATGTAGTTACTCTTTGATTTTTTCACAGACCCTTCCTCTTAAAAACTACAATACAAAAGACGGTTTACCTCAGTCAACAATTAGATGTATATTTCAGGATTCAAAAGGATTCATCTGGTTCGGCACTTTTAATGGAATCTCAAAATTCAACGGAACTAAATTCTATAATTACAATATTGAGAATGGCCTGAGTAATAATACTGTTAATTCAATTATGGAAGACAATAATGGAAATATATGGATTGGTACTCCCAAGGGTCTGAATAAAATGGTTAATTCGAAAATTACCGTAGAAAAGCTTAA
The DNA here is from genome assembly GCA_003644825.1 of Candidatus Zhuqueibacterota bacterium. GTDB lineage: Bacteria > SM23-31 > SM23-31 > B21-G16 > B21-G16 > B21-G16. Next base: position 12,730 of record QNDJ01000013.1, read on the forward strand.
AGGTAATATTACTAAAATCTTAAAAGATAAAAAGGGAAACTTATTTATTCTTATTCCCAAGCAAACCATTTACAAATATGATGGAAAAGAGTTCACTCCATTAGATTTTAACTTTAACAAAAAAGAGTTACACATAACTAATTTCGCGCTCGATAAAAAAGATAACATCATTTTAATCAATTCAGGAAAACTATATAGATATGATTTTGTTTCTACAAAGGAAATA
>QNDJ01000014.1 GCA_003644825.1 Candidatus Zhuqueibacterota bacterium
ATGTATCATAGTATCCACGATGAAGAAAAAGTCGTTACTCTTATCTTTAACACAAAAGCAAAATTGAGATTCTCGTTAGAATAGTAAATCTATTATCAATGAACAATTTTTGCCAAAGTTAAAATATATTAAACAATATAACCAGGATAATCTTAAAAGATGATAACAATATTAATTTAAAATTTGTAATTTTGCTCAATAATAATTATATTTGGAAAATTGAAAATTTAAAAGCGTAAATTAAAATAAAAAAGGAGTTTGTTGATGTTAAAGAGAAAATGTTCTTATTTGCTTGTTCTGGCTTTTGTTCTGGTAATTATTGCATTTATTGGTCTGGAAAATGGTTATATAAAAGCTCAGACTGATAATATATATATGAAAATTAAAGTAATAGGTGAAATTCTTAATGCTGTAAGAAACAATTATGTTGAAAAAGTAGATTCAAATAAATTGCTGGAAAAAGCCATAAATGGAATGCTTGAAGGCCTTGACCCCCATACTGTTTATGTTCCACCGGAAAGATTCACAAGAATGAGAGATAATTTTGCTGGATATGGAGGAATCGGGATTTCCTTTCTCATTGTGAGAAATAAAATAACAGTAATGAGTGTTATGGAGCACGGTCCTTCAAAAAAGGTTGGTATAGAACCAGGTGATAGAATTATCAAGATTAATGGAGAATCTGCTATTGGCATAAAAATTGAAGATGTCCCTAAAAAACTCAAAGGAATCCCGGGCACAAAGGTCACTGTTACCATTGAAAGAGAAGGTTGGGATAAACCGAGGGATTTTGTTATTACCAGAGCCCATGTCGATGTTGAATCTGTGCAAACAGCATATATGATAGGAGATGATATAGGCTATATTAAACTGAATAAATTTTCCAGCACAACCGCTGAAGAACTTGAAAAAGCACTGAACAAATTAGAAAAACAGGGAATGAAAAAACTTCTGTTTGACCTAAGAAACAATACCGGTGGATATCTAAACGAGGCTGTTGCCGTTGCAGACAAATTTCTTTCAGGAAATAAAAAAATCGTTTACACCAGAGGCAGAATCAGAAGCTCTAATCGAGAAGAATACTCTACTGATGCGGCAACTCATGAGAAATTCCCTTTAATAATTTTAATAAACAGGAATACAGCCAGTGCCTCTGAAATAGTTTCTGGTGCTGTACAGGACTGGGATAGAGGACTTATTGTCGGTGAAACAAGTTTCGGTAAAGGACTGGTTCAAACTCAAATTAAATTGAGTAACGGTGGAGCTCTTCTATTAACCACAGCTAAATATTTTACACCAAGTGGAAGACTCATTCAACGACCTTATAAAAACAAAACAAGAGAACAATATAGAAGAGAAGCATACAACGATTCCCTCAGAAATGCTCTAATCCTAAAAGAGAAAAGACCAATGTTTAAAACAAATGGTGGAAGAGTTGTTTATGGTGGTGGTGGAATTACACCGGATGTTTTTATACCAGCCAGTAATGACACTGTATCATTTTTCTTAAGAAATCTTCTTTCATCCAATGATATACCAATACAAACTTATGCTGATAAATATGCAGCTAAGTATAAAAATTTATGGATAGATGCTGATACATTTATTAAAGAATTCAAACTCATTGACCGGATTCTAAACGAATTCAAAGAAACACTCAATGAAATTAACTATAAGTTTGACGAAAAAACGCTTCAAACCTATAGAGAAGAACTGGAATTCTGGCTCAAATCCGAAATTGCATACCAGTTATGGGGTAATTACGGTAAACAAAAAGTATTCAATGCAGATGATATACAGCTAAAAAAATCTCTAAAATTGTTCGATAAAGCTAAGGAACTTATGATTAAATACGGATATAAATAAAAACTATTTTTTGTTCAAAAAATCTGTAATATCTTTTCCACCAGCGAAATCATCAAGCATTTGCAGGACTTTTTCTTTTGTTTTCTGAACAATTTCAGGTAAAGAACCACCGATAATATTTTCTACATCTTTATATGCTTGATTAATAATTTTTTTTACCCGATCAACAAATACTTCAGGGTCTTCACCATCATACCTTGAGAAAAAAATATTTAAAATTCTTCTTGCTGTATTTTCAACATTAAAATATTCAGGAATTTTACCCTGTTGAATCTCTTTTAGAGCTTCTGGATTTTTCTCAAAAAATCTGGCAAGAAGCTGTTTTGTTTGCTCTAAAATTTCATTTTTAATCTTTTCTTTCTGACTGAAAATAAGAGATGGTGTGATGTCTTTTTTATTGATGGGTTTTTCAATCTGGTCAGAGTTTTTCTCTTTTCTATAAGTTTTGTATTGAAACCTGATATCAATTTTTTCATATCTATAACTTATAGATATTTCTGAACCAGTTGATTTACTTTCTTTTAATTGGGGTCTTCTGTTAAGTTCATTGTAGTTTTGCATCTCCTGATAGGGTCTGACCTGTGAAATATTCATAAAAATTCCTCCTTGAATTTAATGAGTATAACAAATACACAGTGAACTGCCCGGGATGTAAATAAATGGAATCCTTTCCTGAAAAGGAAGGGAAATTGTTTCTCTATTTAATTTTCGTCATTTCTCAAAAATAAGTTTAATTTTAAATACTCCATAATTAGGAGAAAATCTAAAGAAAAACTGAAATTGTGTCGATTTTTAAGTGAGGAAGTAAATTTCCAAAAGGAGGTGGTAACTTTGTATGATTTAAGCGAAATTTTATTTCCTTACAGGGTTACAAGAATTAAACCAGACTTCAATCGATTCAGGAATAATAAAAGAAACAAAGAAAAAAATTTCAAGGAAAAACTGAATAAAGAAATCGAAAAAGAAATAAAACAGAACAAAAACACTGAAAAGAAGATCAGTTTGATGGCATAATCTATTTCCTTTTCTTTCTTCCACCTATTATAAGAAATATAACAGATAGAAGGCCAACAAATAATACAGCAGCCGGTAAAATTATTCTACGATTGGATAATATATCACTCTGGTTCTTTCCCTCAGAAAAAACATTTAAAATATAAATTATAATGAAAAACAGAATAATTACAACCATTACCCTGTTATTTCTTCTTCGAATTCTTGAATAATCATCTTCTTTTCCTGGAACTTTTTGACGGAATAACAACAGTATTCCAAGCACAAAAACAATCAAAAAAACAAGAATTACTATTATTAATGACTCTGTATTTAAAACCAAATTCCCAACAATAAATAAATATTAATAATAAAGATAATAAACAAAAATATAATTAGCAAAAAATAATATTTTATATTGACAAAATAAAAATATTTAGTTAGTTTTTAAGTTTAATTAATCTAAAAATCGATGAAATGGTAATATTAAGGAGGCTGTATGCAGGAGTTTCTTGATAAGCTGTTGATATTTACCACAAATGCAAGAAATTTTATGTGGAGTGAGTGGATGATTGTTCTTCTTGTGGGAACAGGTATTATATTTACATTCTTCACAAAAGGAATTCAGGTAAGAAAGCTGGGGCTGGCACTAAAATTTGTCCTTAAAGGTGCAAGAAAAAATGAAAAGATTGAAGAAGCTCAGGGTGATATTTCTCCTTTTGCTGCTTTAATGACAGCCCTTGCAGCCACTGTTGGAAATGGAAATATAGCAGGAGTAGCTGCCGCTATTGCTACAGGTGGTCCAGGTGCTCCATTCTGGATGTGGATTTCAGGATTTTTTGGAATGGCTACTAAATACGCAGAATGTTTTCTCGGGGTAAAATACAGAAAAGTAGCTGAAGATGGCAGTATGTCCGGTGGACCTATGTACTACTGCAGATATGGATTAAAAAATAAAACCTTTGCTAAAATCCTCGGGATGACCTTTGCTATCTGCGGAGCTATGACCGCACTCTTCGGAACAGGAAATATGATGCAATCAAATTCTATGGCATTAGCATTCAAAACTCAGTTCAACATACCCACTCTTTTATCATCAATCGTATTAACAGTACTGGTGGGAATGGTTATACTGGGAGGTATTAAAAGAATTGGAGCAGTTGCAGAAAAACTCGTACCTGGAATGATTATCATATACCTTTTAGGTGCGATAACTATCCTTCTTGTCAGATTTACACACATAGACGATGCAATATTACTCATTGTAAAATCAGCATTTTCATTAAAAGCAGCAGGTGGTGCTGTTATTGGAATGTCCATTAAAAGAACAATCAGTCTTGGTGTTTCCAGAGGTGTTCTGTCTAATGAAGCAGGACTCGGTTCTGCAGCTATTGCCCAGAGCGCAGCAAAATCTCCTGACCCTGCATACAATGGACTCATCGGTATGACAGGTGTATTTATTGATACAATAGTTGTAAACACTCTTACAACTCTCACTATTGTTGTAACCGGTCTCTGGATGAAAACACCGTTCGGGGGAATCCAGATAGCCCAGGGTGGATTAACAAGTACTGCTTTAACTACAGAAGCATTCAATTCGGTTATTCCCTATGGTGGTATCATAATATCTTTTGCATCTTTCCTTTTTGGTTATACCACCCTGATTGGATGGTCTTATTATGGAGAACAATGTCTGCAATATATCTTTGGATTAAGAATAGTTTTCCCTTACAGGATTATCTTTATTATTCTTCTTTTTATAGGTGGAATTTTAACCGGGGAACATCTTAACATAGTCTGGTATACCGGTGAAACATTTAATGCAATAATGGCTTTTCCCAATCTTATCGGTCTGTTATTCCTTATGTTTGCTGTAAAAAGGATTACTGACGAATACTACAGAGAAAAAAAATTCGAAAAGGTAGGATAATATGTCTAACCGAAAGATAAAAACATTTGCACCAAAAGGAACAAGAGACTTTTTACCAGTGCAAATGTTTACAAGAAATAAAATTATTAACTTAATAAAAAAAATTTTTGAAAAATATGGGTATGAACCACTGGAGACACCTTCAATTGAAAGACTTGATGTTCTTACAGGTAAATACGGGGAAGAAGGAGACCAGCTAATATTTAAAATCTTAAAAAGAGGAACAGGACTGGATAAAGTTGGAGTCGAACTGAAAGAATTCACTGTAACAGATTACAAAGATATAATAGATCTGGGTCTCAAATATGACCTTACTGTTCCTTTATGCAGAGTAATTGCAATGCATAAAGATAAAATTACTTTCCCCTTCAAACGATACCAGATACAGCCTGTATGGAGGGCAGATAAACCCCAAAAAGGAAGATATAGAGAATTCTACCAGTGTGATGTGGATGTAGCAGGCAGCTCATCTATGCTTGCCGATTTTGAAATCATATATATGGTATATGAAATATTAAAAACTCTCGGGTTCAAAAATTTCCTTATAAGAATTAATAATAGAAAAATCCTGAATGCAATCCTCGAACATTGTAAAATTGAACAAAATAAAAGCTTTTTTGTTCTTTCAGCAATAGATAAACTTGATAAAATAGGTAAAAAAGGTGTTATTAACGAACTGAAAAAGAAAAATATCAATGAAAAAGTTATTGATAACCTGCTTGAAATAATCCTGCTGGAAGGAACTTTTGAACAAAAATTAAACGAACTCGGTCATATATTCAAAGAAAATAAGATCGGAAATGAAGGAATAGAGGAACTTAAAGAGATTTTCTACTATCTGTCTAAAACAGATATAGATTCGGATTTTTATTCTTTAGATTTATCTCTTTCAAGAGGTTTAGAGTATTACACGGGTCCAATTTATGAATCGGTAGTAAAAGAACCTAAAATTGGAAGCCTGACTGGTGGAGGAAGATATGATAAACTTATAGGTATGTTTCTCGGTGAAGATGTTCCAGCAACAGGAACATCCTTAGGTATTGAAAGAATAATCGATGTTATGACCGAATTGAATATGATACCTGAAACCAAGACAATTACGAAAGTTCTCATAACAACATTTGATGAAAATCTCAAACAGGAAAGTATAAACACAACCTGGAAAATAAGAAATTCTGGAATAAACGCAGAACTTTTTTTTGAACCACTTCGCCTTAACAAACAGCTTTCCTATGCAAATAAAAAAGGAATACCATTTGTCTGTATTATAGGTCCGGATGAAAAAAAACAAAATAAAGTTAAAGTAAAAAATATGAAAACAGGAGAAGAAAAATTAATCGAAAATAACAAAATTGTAGAATTTATTAAATCAATAACTGATTAAATTTAATAAAAATATACTGGAGAAAAAAATGCCTATAACGAACAACAAAGAGATTCAACAGACAGCTCAAAGGGGGAAATACGCCGTTGGTGCCTTCAATACAAGCAACCTTGAAATTACTCAGGCTATCTTAGAAGCAGCAGAAGAGAAAAAATCTCCTGTTATAATTGCCACATCACAGAGTGCAATTAAATATGCAGGAATTGATACCCTCTATCAGATTTTTAAGACCCTTGCAGAGAAAGTATCCATTCCTGTAAGCCTGCATCTTGACCATGGCACCGATTTCGATATAATAATTAGCTATATAAGAAATGGCTGGACTTCAATAATGTATGATGGCTCCCATGAGCCTTTTGAGAAAAATGTTGAGAACACAAGAAAAATTGTAGAAATCGCTCATTCAGTTGGAATCTCTGTTGAGGCTGAACTCGGTAGGCTTGTAGGTGTGGAGGATGAAATTTCAGTAAGTGAAAAAGAAGGAGCTTTTACTGACCCTGATGAAGCTGTCCAATTTGTTGAAAAAACCGGGTGTGATACCCTTGCCATTGCTATTGGAACGTCCCACGGAGCTTATAAGTTTAAAGGAGAACCAAAGCTCGATTTCGACAGGCTAAAAGAAATAAAAACTAAAGTTAACATCCCTTTAGTATTACACGGAGCTTCAAGTGTTATCCCTGAAGTTCTATCCAGGGCAAGAAATTATGGTGCTGAACTAAAAGATGCTAAAGGAGTACCGGCTGAAGATATAAGAACTGCTGTCTCTCTCGGTATAACCAAAGTAAATATAGATACAGACCTGCGGCTTGCTTTTACTGCATCTATTCGCGAATTCCTTACTGAAAAACCTGAAGTTTTTGACCCGAGAAAAATCCTTTCTGCCGGTAAAAAAGGAATGAAAGATGTTATATCGAAAAAAATAGAACTTCTGGGTTCTGAAGGAAAAGCTTAAAATATTAAACAATATACAGGGGTAAATATGGAAATAAAATTTGATTTTAATAACTTTATGGCAGAATTCATAGGAAATAAAAACGGTATATCAGAATCTGAAGTTAATAATTTTAAGAATAAAGCAAAAAAAATACATAAAGACCTGATGGAAAAAAGAGAAAAAGGTGAACTACCATTTTTTGACCTACCATATCAGGATAAACTGGCAGAGGAAATTGAAAAAACAGCAGATGACATCTCAAAAAGATTTGATTACTTTATAGTCCTCGGAATTGGTGGTTCTGCCCTGGGGGGAATTGCCCTTCATACAGCAATAAACCACCCATATTATAATCAACTATCTAATGAAAAAAGAAACTTCAGACCAAAAATTTATTTTCTTGATAATATTGACCCTGTATTTATATCATCCATCTTTGATGTCATAGACCTTGAAAAAAGCTGTTTTAATGTTATCAGCAAATCAGGAGGAACAGCAGAAACAGCCTCTCAGTTTTTAATCTTCTTAAATAAGTTAAAAAACACTCTGGGAAATGCTTCCTATAAAAAACATATAATTACAACAACTGATGCTAAAAAAGGTAAATTAAGAGAAATAACAGATAAAGAAGGATTCTTAAATTTTGTTATACCAGCGGGTGTAGGTGGAAGGTTTTCCGTTTTCACTCCTGTAGGTTTACTTCCTTCAGCGATAACCGGCATTGATATCAAAGAACTGCTGAAGGGGGCAGCAGAAATGGATAAAAAGTGTCAGAATGAAAATATCTGGGAAAATCCTGCATATCTTAATGCCATTTTTCACTATATTTTTGATATTGAAAAACAAAAAAACATATCCGTTATGATGCCTTACAGCAATTCTTTAAAAGATATAGCCGATTGGTATAGACAGTTATGGGCAGAAAGCCTCGGTAAAAAATTCAACCTTAAAAATGAAATCGTTAATACAGGTCAAACACCGGTAAAAGCACTTGGAGTAACTGACCAGCACTCTCAACTTCAACTCTATGTTGAAGGGCCTGATGATAAAGTAATAACTTTTCTTACTGTTGACAATTATAAATCTATTATGGAAATTCCTCTGGAATATAAAGAAATAAAGGATATTTCTTACCTATCCGGTCATACTCTCAATGAACTGATTAAAGCAGAAAGAGATGCAACAGAACTAACACTTACAAAAAATCATAAACCTAACTGTAATATAATTTTTCCTGAAGTAAATGAGTATACAGTTGGTCAAATCCTGTATATGTTTGAGGTACAAACTGCATTTGCAGGCGGACTATACAACATCAATCCTTTTGACCAGCCCGGTGTAGAAGAAGGAAAACATTTCGCTTATGGTATTCTTGGAAGAAAAGGATTTGAACATAAAAAAGAGGAAATTGAAAAAAGAACACCTAAAAAAGATAAATGGGTTATTTAGTATCTAAAACAAAATCTAAAAATGTTTTGCAGATTGGAGACCGGGGTCTATTTTTATGATAGATGAGAAAAAATTTTCTATCAAATTTTATGCTATCAATTTTAACTTCTTTTAATATTCCGAGCTGTAATTCAGTTTCTACTTCCCTTCGGGAAATAATCGATATTCCGATATTAGCCATAATTCCTTTTTTAACAGCCTCAGAACTGCCTAATTCACACACAACATTAAGGTTATCAGGATTTATATCATTATGAAGTAAAACATTTTCAATAATTTTTCTTGTTCCTGAACCTTCTTCCCTCATTATAAATGGTTCTTTCAATATTAAAGATAAGGAAATCCCGGTATCAATTTCTGCCCAGGGATGATTATTATTTACCACGAGAATTAAGGAATCCTCTCTAAAATCGAGGCAAGCTATTTTATAGTTTTCAGGCTTTTTACCAACAACCCCAAGTTCATAAATTCCAGAGTTAACCCCATCAATTATCTCCTGAGAATCACCAAGTTTCAAAACAATATTGATTCCTGGATGAAAACTTCTAAATTTTCCTATTAATTCAGGCATAATGTGTGTACCGGGAATCGAGCTCCCACCAATAGTTAAATCACCTTTCTCAATTTCAAGGAATTTGTTCATTTTTTGTATTAACTCACTTTTTATATTCAGAATTCTTTTAGCATAATAATACAAAATTTTCCCGGCTTTTGTTGGCATAATTTTTTTACTTCCCCTATCAAGCAACTGAGTGTCAAAAACCATTTCCAGAGAAGCTATTCTTTCGCTAACAGTTGGCTGGGTTAACTTAACTTCTTCAGCAGCTCTTGAAAAACTGTTTAATTCTACTATCTTGCAAAAAATATCAAGTTGTTTCAAATCAAAATTAACTTTATAATATTTCATTTTATAGTCCCCTTAAGATTAATTTTTAAACTTCAATAACTGAAGATTCTTCAGATACTATTACAATTTCATTCGTTGGTTTATCTATAATCTCACCAATAATACTCGGAAATTCAACACCCTTATTTTTTAATTTATTTAACAAGTTATCTGCTCTGTCGGGCGAAACAGAAATTAAAAGCCCCCCCGAAGTCTGTGCGTCAAAAAGAATATCCTTTATTTCAGGTTTTAAATTTCCGTCTTCTCTGACAATATGCTCGTAAAATTTCAAATTTGCTTTTGTCCCTGCAGGAACTAACCCAAGAGATGAATACTCAATTGCTTCTTTAAATACAGGAACATTCTTCAAAAATAATTTCATTCCTGTTCCTGAAGAATTTATCATATTATAAGCATGCCCTATTAATGAAAAACCGGTTATATCAGTACAGGCATTTACACCAATTTCAATCATAGCTTCCGCTGCATACTTATTCAATGTGACCATACTTCTTGTTATTTTATTTACTGCTTGATTACTTGCGATTTCTCCTTTCAAAGCTGTAGCAATTATACCTGTTCCTACAGGTTTTGTTAGAATTACCGCATCACCTGGTTTTGCACCTTTAACAGAAATTATTTTATCTGGAGACACTATTCCTGTTATAGAAAGCCCGTATTTAATTTCATCATCTTTAATACTATGCCCACCTACAAGAACAGCACCAGCCTCATGAATTTTTTCAATTCCACCATTAAGAATTTCCTTTAAAATACTTTTATCAAGCTTCTTTGACGGAAAAGCAACAATATTCATTGCAGTCAAAGGTTTACCACCCATTGCATATATATCACTCAATGCATTTGCTGCAGCGATTCTCCCGAAATCATAAGGGTCATTAACAACAGGAGTAAAAAAATCCAGAGTCTGAATTAATGCTATATTTTCAGATAATAAATATACCCCTGCATCGTCAGGCTGCTCAAGCCCGATAAGCAGGTTCGGGTCTGCTTTAAGATTTAACCCGCATAATATTTCCTGTAAGTCCGACGAACTTATCTTTGCAGCTCAACCAGCAGCTTTAACTTTTTCAGTAAGTTTTATTTTTTCATTCATATCTAATAAACCTTCCGTTCTTTTGTAAGTAAATTCCTTTTACTTCAAACTTATAGGTAGAAAGAACATTTTTCACAATATCCATTTCCATTGATTTGATACCGATTGCCATACCACAACTGGAGTCTATCTCTTTCGGAACAGGAACAACATCATAAAAAATATTTTTACCTTTAAGAATTTTCTCAGCCTTTAAAACAGAATGAATATTCTGGAATATTAATATACTATCAAATGAATTACTATCCATATTTAATTTTTTGAAATTTTATATAATGCTTCAATGGTTTTATCCACATCCTTTTCAGAGTTAAAAAATCCTGAAGAAAATCTCAGCGTTCCTTCAGGAAAAGTTAAAATTGTTTTATGTGCAGCAGGTGCACAGTGCAATCCACCTCTGGTCATTATATTAAATTCTTTATCAAGTTTAAAACAGAGTTCAGAAGATGTTCTATTTTTCATATTAATGGATATCAGAGGAACTCTATTTTCTATATTTAAATCTCCATATATTTTAACTGTTTCAAGTTCTAATAGTTTATTGATAAAATATCCGGAGAGTTCCTTATCTTTTTCTCTTATATTTTCCACTTTTGTTTTCATTAAGAATTTTAAACTCCCACATAATCCTGCAATACCAGTTACATTCAGGGTTCCACTTTCAAACTTATCCGGGAGGAATTCCGGTTGTTTTTCCAGTTCAGAGTTACTACCGGTACCACCCATCTTTACAGGTTCAAAATCTATATTATTACCAATATATAATCCACCAATACCAGATGGACCTAATAGTGATTTATGCCCTGTGAAAGCAAGTAAATCTATTCCAGATTTCTTAACATCTATGGGAATACATCCAGCAGTTTGTGCAGCATCCAAAAGAACAGGAATATTTCCGACAATTTTTTTTATTTTTTCTACAGGAGTAATCACACCGGTTACATTAGAGGCGTGATTAATAATTATCAATTTTGTATTTTCTTTAATAAATTCTTTAAAGTGATAAGGGTTAATTAATCCATCTCTGTTTGCTTTTACAACATCAATTTTAATATGCTTTTTTCTCTCGATGAATCTAAGGGGGCGCATCACTGAATTATGTTCAACAGAAGTAGTAATAATATGGTCGTTTTCTTTTAAAAAACTGTTTATAACATAATTTATACTTTCAGTAGCATTGCTGGTAAAAATTATTCTGCTTGAATCAGATATATTGAATAATTCAGATAGAAGTTCTCTTGTCTCAAAAACAAGTTTACCTGCTTCCAGTGAAAGTTTATGCCCGGACCTGCCAGGATTTGCTGCATACCTGGATAAATATTCAGTTATCTTATTTATTACTTCTTCTGGTTTTGGAAAAGAAGTCGCAGCATTATCAAGATATACTAATTCATTCATCTTCAAGGGGAAACAACTTTATCTACTGTATGTAATGTATTCACTATTTCATACATATTTGTAACCTGCCCTACTTTCAATTTATCTTTTACATTATAATAATCAAGGCAGGTTCCACAGGAATAAATTTCAATTCCATTATTTCTCAGTTCAGTTAAAACATCAAAAAAATCTGTTTCCAGGGTAGTTAAAAAAACACCACTATTAATAAACAAAATCTTTTCAGGTTTTGGTTTAACTTCAATAATAGTTTTAAGGAATGCTTTCATAAGTATCTTTCCAAGTTCATCCTCACCATTCCCAATTCTGTTAGAATTGATATAAATTGCCACTCTTTTATTTTTCTTTTCTGGTTCTATTTCACCCATCCCCGAAGGTAAATCATTCACACTTTTTGATATTAAAAGTTTAAAATTATCTTTAACCTTTTCAATCTTCACATTAAAACCCTGTTTTTTAGCAAACCGCTCAACATTATCTCTTGCAGTTTCATTATCGGTAATGACTACAAGTGCGTTACTCCCGATCTTCTCAAGAGCTTCTCTTGTTTTTAATACAGGTCCGGGGCATTCAAGACCTCTTACATCAATTTCTTTATTCATACTCCACCTTAAAATATCAATATTATCTATTGTCTGATAAAATATAATAGATATTACC
>QNDJ01000015.1 GCA_003644825.1 Candidatus Zhuqueibacterota bacterium
CAATGGTAAGTCATTAAAATGACTAATTTGAAATAATTATAACACAACAAAATAGTCTCTTCAGAGACTTCCAGATTTTCTTAATCCACTACCAGAATTCGATTCTGGTAGTGGTATTCTGGTTATATATAAACAACGAATTACACAGATTAAACGAATTTATGTTTAAAAACCTTACGTACTTTTTAACTATGTGATTTAAGTTATAATAATCAAATCTCAAGCTGGAAGCTTGAGTTACACTGATCCATAATCAATTTGATATTTATATGTCGCTCCTACAGTGCTCTTTTGTTCCTTACCATTTTTGCTACAAACATTTCGCCCCTAACGGGGCTTAAGAAAAACAAATAATTCTGTTGATTACTTTTAATATGTAGAGATGTTATCTATACCTTCTCTATTAATTTTATAATGATTATTGTTATCAAAAAAATTGCTTCCACCCTTAAAGATTCGCAATGACAGGTATAGTTTTAACCGAGAGCTCCGATAGGAGCGGTATGTCTGTAGAATAAATATTTAAAAAGATATTTAGCTCCGATAGGAGCGGTATGGAATGTTAAAAAATCAGACATGGAGGCGCCCGAACTATGGAGATTTTATATAATTATCATTTCCGCACCAGAATCGAATTCTGGTGCTGGAATAAGCTAATGGTAAGTCATTAAAATGACTAATTTGAAATAATTATAACAACCTAAAACAGTCTCTTCAGAGACTTCCAGAATGTTTTATCCACTACCAGAATTCGATTCTGGTAGTGGTATTATGGTAGCATAAATAATTAACAAACAACGAATTACACAAATTTAGCGAATTTATGTTAAAAAAACTTGGGCACTTATTAACTATGTGGTTGCAGTTATAATAATAAAATCTCAAGCTGGAAGCTTGAGTTACAATGTTCTATAATCAATTTGATATTTATATATCGCTTCTACAGAGCTCTATTATTCTTTACCATTTTGCTACAGGCATTTCGCCCCTATCGGGGCTGAAAGGAACAAATAATTAATTAAATTTCTCTAATTGCATATAAAAACAGTCTCTTCAGAGACTTCCTGAATGTTTTATCCACTACCAGAATTCGATTCTGGTAGTGATATTCTGGTATTATACAAAAAACTAATTACACCAATTCACCTGGATTACAATTATAAAGAGAGAATATCCCTTATTTTTCTGGAGATATCCACCATAGAATATGGTTTTGACAGGAAACCAATTCCCTTACTTGAGTTTGAACCAAAAGTCTCGGTTGAATAACCGCTTGAAAATAAAACCTTAACTTCGGGGTTTATTTCCTTAAGAAAATAAAAAGCTTCCTCACCATTTAATTCAGGCATAACCAGGTCCATTATTACGAGGTCAATTTCCTTGCTTTTCTTTTTATAAATTTCTATAGCTTCTTTACCATTAGAAGCAAGAAGAACATTATACTTCAGTTTAATTAACATTTCTTTAATAACATCTCTGAGGTATTCTTCATCATCTACGACAAGAATAGTGCCAGTACCTTTATAACTTTCCTCTACTTTCTCTTTTTTGATGATTTTCGCTGGTTCTAACATTGCAGGCAAAAAAATTGTAACTTCTGTGCCTTTTCCTTCCTCACTTTCAACAAAAATGTAACCATTATGTTCTTTAATGATTCCATAAACCATTGATAATCCCAGACCAGTTCCTTTTCCATCTTCTTTCGTTGTAAAAAAGGGTTCAAAGATTCTGTCTATGTTCTTTTTACTTATTCCGCAACCAGTATCTTTTATGATAACTTTAACATAGTGCCCTGGATTCATTTCAAAATAATTTTCATTTATCAAAACATTACTGCATACTATTTCTATTTTTCCTTTATCTTTTATTGAATCTTTAGCATTAACAAGAAGGTTCATTATAATCTGTTCTAATTGAGCCCAGTTGCCCTTAATAGTCCATAAATCTGGTTCATATTTTTTGATTATTTTAATTCTTTTATCAATAGTTTTAGATATTATAGCTATAACTTCATCAATAACAAATGATAAATTAATATTTTCCTGTTTAATTGTTTTTTTCCCTTTTCTTGCGAAATTTAACAACTTCTGGGTCAGGTCAGCAGCTCTCTTAGAGATTTCCTCCATAGTACTCAAAACAGAATAAGTTTTTTCATCATCTTTAAATTTAAGTTTTAGAAGTGAAATATTCCCTATTATTCCACCGAGTATATTATTAAAATCGTGAGCAATTCCTCCTGCCAGAATTCCAATACTTCCCATCCTTTGAGCTTGATATAAACTTCTCTGCAGAGTTTTTTGTTCTGAAATATCACTTATAACAATAATTGTACCGATACTTTTTTCTTCTTTTTTCCCTGAAGAAATACAAAAATTAACCGGGAATTCAGAACCATCTTTTTTTATTCCCTTTAACTCCTCCGTATGAAAATCTTTATTATTCAGGATATTCTGATAATAATTAAAATCTATTTGTTCATTATTTTTAGGAATAACAACAATATCCTGTATTTTTAGTTTTTTAACTACCTCATAATCACTATAACCGAAAAGATTTTCTCCACCCTTACTCCAGAAGGTTATTTTTCCTTTCAGGTCAGTTGTAATAACAGCAATGTTCGGGATTCCATCGAACACTTCTCTTAAAAAGTCTCTCGACTTTTTCAGTTCTCTTAATATTTTTTTCAACTCATTACTGAATTTCACATAATCAGTAATATCTTCAATAATAATTGCAATTCCATCAATTTTTTCTTCGTTATTGTATATCGGTGTCAGGGTTATTTTCTGTTGCATATTATTGCCATAAACATTGAAATTATGAGATTTATTTTGAAAAGGAAAAAAACATTCATCGGGTCGGGAGTGCAACTGAACAATTCGACCTGTTTCAAAGACGTAATCAAACTTTTTTCTTAAACTTCTTTTTCTGATTTCTGGAAAAACATCAAAAATGTTTTTTCCTTTTACATTTTCCGGTTTTAATCCACTTGTAATACTGAGCCACTTATTCCATACAGTTATTTTATAGTCAGTATCTATAGCCAGTATACCAGAATTCAAGGAATCTACTAATTCTTCAGCTATTTGTCCCATTATTTTATTTTTTGATTTAACTTAACATATTTAAAACATATTGCGGGATTTTTTCAAGGTCAACCACTCTATCAACAGCACCTAACTGTATAGCTTCTTTAGGCATTCCGAATACAACACAGGTATTTTCACTCTGGGCAATTGTTTTAGCCCCTGCCTTTTTCATATTTAATAATCCAGTTGAACCATCTGCCCCCATTCCTGTTAATATAACACCAATGGCATTAGGACCAGCAAATTTGGCAACTGAATTAAACAGAACTTCTACTGAAGGACGCTGTCTGTAAACCATCGGTCCTTTTTTCACCTGAACAAAATATCTTGCTCCGCTTCTTCTTAACAACATATGATAATTACCGGGGGCTATAAGAGCTAAACCGGGATATATAGAATCGCCATCTTTTGCTTCCCTTACTTCCAGTTCACAGAGACTGTTCAACCGTTCTGAGAAAGATTTTGTAAAATTTTCCGGCATGTGTTGAACTACAAGTATTCCAGGAGAATCACCTGGCATCCGAACTAAGACTTCTTTCAAAGCCTCAGTTCCACCGGTGGATGCCCCTATTGCGATTATTTTGTTTGTTGTTTCGACCATAGCAGATGAAACAACGGCTGGTTTTTTAGGTTCAGGAACTCCCTTTAGAAGTTTTCTTTTATAGAATCTAACTTTTGATGCTGCCCTTATTTTATCTACAAGAAGAGTATCTATTTCACCGACCGTGTATGAGCCATCCCGTTTTGGTTTTCCGATAACCTCTACTGCACCAATTTCCAGAGCTTTAAGGGTTGTTTCGGCTCCTTGCTGGGTTAAAGCACTTACAATTATAACTGGAATAGGATAATAAGTCATCAACTTTCGCAGGAATGTAATTCCATCCATTCGAGGCATTTCAACATCAAGGGTCACCACATCCGGTTTTAAGGATATTATTTTATCCCTGGCAATATATGGGTCTATTGCTGTTCCCACAACCTCCATATCCGGTTCTTTATTGATTATTCTGGTCATTTCCTTTCTTACAACAGCAGAATCGTCCACAACAAGAACTTTTATCTTTTTATCATTCATTTCTAACTCCTGTTATAACACTGTTTACTCTTGCAGGAATTACTAAAAATTTTTAATACTTTATTTTTTTAATTAGAATATAATATAACCTGAACGGCGACTCTATTTTCATCAAAAGAAAATTCTGTAGTGTAAGTAGAAGACCCGGGGTCTATAACCAGATTAAAATCTTTAAAACCAGTCGTTTCAGGAAGCCCTTGTTTTAGTACTAAACCTCCCTTTGATAGATCTGTAAGTATATTTCCAGCAACAATATTCGTTAGTTCATTAAAACCATCTTCTATTTCCAGACCTTCATCTTCATCTTCAACACCCAGGAAGTCATTTAACATATTATTAACTATATCTTCACTGCAATAAAGAAGAACAATACCTCTACAATCACCTTCGAATGATATTTTTCCAACCCAGTAATACTCATTTTCTAAGGTTAATCCTTTCACCCTCGATTCTTCAGACAGGTCCATAAATAAATATTTCTCAAATACATCCTTACAGGCATTGTTTATTGCTTCAAAGATTCTTTCTTCTGATATTTTCATAATGGTTCTCTTCTTTCTTTATTTTACATTCACTTTTTTAATGATTACGGTGAACTTTCCTGCATTTTTACCAGAATTTTTTGTTGATTTCTAAAAATCGAATTCTCCGTCATCTCTGTCAACGGTTTCAGGTTCCCCTATAATATCAGTCAGGGTCTTTTTTATTGCTTCAGGAGTAAAAGGTTTTTTGATATAACCACCTGCTCCATAAGAAAATGCTTCTTCAACCTTTAAATCACTTCCTTCTGTTGTAATCATTACTACAGGTATATTTTTATGCAGTTCGTTACTTTTGATATTTTTGAGGAATTCAATACCATTCATTTCCGGCATATTTATATCGATTAGTACCAAATCAATCCAGTTTTTTGATAGAATCTCAAGCCCTTCTTTTCCATTTGATGCTTCATAGAAATTTTTAACCTGAAACCCGGATAGCCTGATAGTCTTTTTTATCAGTGCCCTCATTGTTGATGAATCATCAGTTATAAGAATATTATACAATTTTAATACTCCCTGTTTATATTGAAAGAAAATTTTCGATACTTTCTATTTTATCCACCAGTTGAATTAAAATTTGCTGGATATCTAACCTCGATAATCTATAGTTAGAGAGCTCCTCTAAATTTATTTTATATTGAAGTCCATCAATTCCTGCACCTATTCCCAATACCATACTTGTATAATCTGCCAGTTGAACAAGAGACGCTAAATTTCTATCGATTTGTGCTTTTTCAGGTTCATGGTGGTAATGGACTGCATCTATAATTATATCCGGGAAATTCCATCTTTCCAGTAATTCAGCACCCACTTCACCGTGATGATACCCAAAAACTTCTTTTTCAATTTCATTAAAAGGTTTGCAGTTATCTTCTAACTTTTTCTTCAGAACAAGGTTTTTTTCTTTAACAAAACTATCAAGAATTATCTTACCAATATCTTTAAGAAGAGTTGAAGTGAAGAGCAAGCTTGTATCATCATAACCTATTTTCTGGGCTAACAACTCGGAAGCAAAAGCACTGGTGATTGAATTTTTCCACAACTCGCCTCTTTTGAGCATATATCCTTCCTGAGAACTGTCAAAATATCTGGAACTACATACGGAAATTGCTAAATTAGTCAGAGTATTTCTCCCGAGTAAAATTACTGCCCTGTTTACAGAGGTTATTTTTTTTCTGAAACCATATACAGGTGAATTGCATAGTTTTAATATTCTTGCAGTTAAAAGAGAATCCAGACTGATAACTTTAACAACATCTTCTGTTTTATAATCAGGTTTATTTAATAGCTCTAAAAGCTTGTAAACTACATCCGGAAAAGGCGGAAACTTCTTTATTTTATCAACAATATCAGAAATATACATAATACACACTTTTCTTTTCCGGGGGAGTTTATTATTAAAGTTCCATCATTAATAAAAAGATACATAGTTCTACTTAAAGTTCCTCCAACCGCTTCAGCATCTATCAGAACATTATTTTTCCAGAATATTTTCCTCAGAACAAGATAATTTCTCTTACCAACATCAAATACCTTATTATCATCCAGAATAGAAGCACCTCCCGCAACTTTTACTATCAGGTTATACTTTTTCGCCCCATATTCATAGACCTTTTTAAACAGACGAGGGATTCCTGTATCAGCAAACATATAAGGGTTTTTTATTGCTTTTTGTGGATTCACTCTGGAATCCGGAAGCATATAATGTAAAATACCACCAACTTTTACTATCGGGTCATAAACCGCAACACCAATGCAGGAACCAAGAGCAAGAGTAGAAATTTCTGCATTAATATCATTCGAGATTTTCATATCTCCCACACCCACTATAATCTTTCTTCGTGTCAAAATATCTCCTCAATAGTATCTTCAATGAAACACTCAAAAAACAAATCTATCTAAACTTTTTTATACACGGATGGCATAATGTACTTAAAATTATGCTTTATTCCTGTAAGGCTCTCTGACATCCCTATAAAGAGGTATCCATTATAATCAAGGCAATCATAAAGACGTTTAATTAGATTTTCTTTTGTTTTTTTATCAAAGTAAATCATAACGTTTCTGCAAAAAATGAAATCAAGTTTATTCCTGAAAGGAAAAGGTTGCATTAAATTAAGCCATCTGAAAATGACAATATTTTTAAGTTTTCTATCTACTTCTACCTGTCCATTGTTTACAATGAAATACTTTTGAATTTTATTTTTTGGTAAAAAACTTACACTTTCATACGGATATATACCCTTAGTAGCAGTGTTCAATACATCATAAGACAGGTCTGTTCCCAGGATTTTTATTTTCCAGGCGTCTGGATTTTTCAAACTCTCAAGAACTGTAATAGCAATTGAATAAACCTCCTCACCTGATGAGCAGCCCGCACTCCAGCACCTCAAGGTATAATCATTTTTTCTATTTTCGAGTTCCTTTATAGCAACTGAGGATAAAAATTTAAAATGCTTTTCTTCTCTGAAAAAGCTGGTCTTATTGGTTGAGATAGAATTCAGTAAAAGGGTCAGGTATCTTCCACTTTTATCATTTTTCACTTTCTCATAGAGTTCTTTATAGTCTTTTAATTTTTCTCTTCGAAGAATCTTTGCGATTCTTGCCTGAAGGAGTTCTTTTTTACCATTGTGAATATTTATCCCGCTCTTCTCGTATATTAAATCACTGAACAATTTAAAATATTTCTCAGAGACCGTATAGTTCATAGCCTTTTCCTTTCGGTGTTTAATTCAATTCACCCACAATAAAAAATTATCAATTCTGTTTGTTATATTTGCTAATTAAATGGTCAGGCACCACTGCTATAATATATGCGAGGATGCCTGACCTGCACCTGGAGCTATTTTTTCAAAACCTGACAAAATTGCATTAAATTTCAATTTTTTTCCATTTCCATTTATAATACCATCTTTAATTAGAATTCTTTGAAATCGTCATCGTCCATAGGAATAATTTCTTCAGCTTTTTTTACTGCAACAGCTTCCTTTACCTCTTTTTTTGTTTTGCCGTCTCCGGTTTCAGTTTTTTTCTTTATATGGACAGTTTTTCCGTTACCTTTCTCAGCCTTTTTTAAGGGCTTTTTTTCCTCAATATGTTTGGGGCGTTCTATGTGGATATGTTTTCTTTCTTTCGCGGGTGCCCATTGCATTTCCTTTCGACTCAATTTAAAACTTGCCACCATACTATCAAGTTCAGTTGCCTGAGATGCCAATTCTTCAGCAGCACTGGCACTTTCTTCTGAAGTTGCTGCATTTTTCTGGGTTACTTCATCCATTTGAGCCACTGCTTTGTTAATCTGGTCAACACCCTGAGCCTGTTCTTTGGAAGAAGCTGCTATTTCTGCAACCAGATTGGACACTTTCTTGGTAATATTATTTATCTCTGTAAGGCTTTCAGCAACATCCTGGCTTATTGTAACACCATTTTCTGCATTTTTAACTGATTCTTCAATTAGCGCTGATGTATTTTTTGCAGCTTCTGCTGATCTCATTGCCAGATTTCTTACTTCATCTGCTACAACAGCGAATCCCTTACCAGCTTCACCAGCTCTTGCAGCTTCTACTGCTGCATTTAATGCAAGAAGATTTGTCTGAAAAGCAATTTCATCTATCGTTTTTATAATTTTAGATGTTTCATCAGAAGATTTTTTAATTTCTTCAATTGCTTTTGCCATCTTTTGCATAATTTCATTTCCTTTTTCAGCAGCTTTATTAGCCTCTATAGATAAGGTATTGGCCTGGTTTGCATTGTCGGCATTCTGGTTTGTCATTGAAGCAATCTCTTCAAGTGAAGAAGAGGTTTCCTCGAGGGCAGAAGCCTGTTCTGAAGCACCCTGAGCAAGAGCCTGACTGCTTGCACTTACCTGGTTACTCGCCGATGATACCTGGTCAACAGAATCTGCAACCTGCATAATAACATTTTCAAGCGATTCCATAGCCTTATTTACGTTCTCTTTTAATATATTATACTCACCTTTATAATCAGAGGTAACTCTTGCAGTCAGGTCATTATTTGCGAGTTTCTTCAATACATCACCAATATCTCTTAATGGTATAACAATTCCTTCCATTGTGCGGTTTACTCCATTTACAATTTCTGCAAGGTCACCTTTGAATTTACTTGAATCACCACGATAGTCTAAATTACCTTCTGCCGCTGCTTTGTCAAGTTTCTCCATTTCCTGAACCAGAAGATTTATCTGTTCTCCAAGTCCATTTGCTGCAACTTTTAAAACATTGTAATCCCCTTTATATTCAGCAGTAACCCTGGCTTTACTATCACCCGCTGCAAGCCTATCAACAACACTTCCAATATCCCTGAGCGGGGTAATGACCCCTTCCATTGTGCGGTTTACTCCATTTACAATTTCTGCAAGGTCACCTTCAAATTTACTTGAATCACCACGATAGTCTAAATTACCTTCTGCCGCTGCTTTTGCCAGTTCATCCATTTCACTGACAAGCAAATTAATTTGATTTCCCAATCTATTTATAGATTCTTTAAAAACATTGAAAGAACCTTTATAATCAACTGTAATCCGAGCTTTACTATCACCTTTTGCAAGCAGATTAGTTATATTAGAAAAATCTTCCAGTGGTTTCTTAAAATTCTCTATTAATCCACTAACGTTTTTTACTATTTCAAGATAATCTCCTTGAATACCTCTAAAATCAACGTCCACCTCAAAATTTCCCTCTTTTGCCGCATTAACCATTTTTGTAACTTCTTCCAATGTTCTTTTTACAAAGTTATTATTAGAATTGTTTTTTTTGAATAATCCCATATTAACTTACCTCCTTTAAATTTTTTGTTTTATTAAAACTTATTTATCAGTTAGTTCCTGCAACGAAATCCATTTCTTTATCAGTCAACACTTTATCAATATCAAGAAGAATTTTTACTTTTCCTTTTCCTTTTGCCAGTGCGAGAATATAACTTGTATCCACACTGGCACCAAAATCAGGTGGTGGTTCGAGGTCCTTCTCTGTTGTATCAAGAACTTCCGAAACCGAATCAACTATTATTCCAACAAGGGTATTCTTAATATCCACAACAATGATACAGGTTTCACTGGTATACTCTGCTTCTTCAAGGCCAAACTTCAGTCTAAGGTCTATAACAGGGATAACTTTTCCCCTTAAATTTATTACACCTTTTACAAAAGGCGGTGTTTGAGGAACATGGGTTATATTCATTATACCGATTATTTCCTTTACCTTCAGAATCTCAAACCCGTATTCCTCATTTTGGAGGGTGAAGGTCAGATATTTTCCTGCTTTTACTTTTGTCTGACTAACCTCCTCCTGGGTTAATGTTTCCTCTGGCATAACTTTCCTCCTATTTTTTATTAATTATTTTAATCTTTACATCAGACATAGAAAAACTATGTAAAAACTTCAAATAGACAGGTACGGATGCCCAACCAACAAATGTAATTGGGCACATACCTGTCTGACCGAAGAAAACCTTTAAAATTAGAGTTTTCACACAGTCTAAATATGCCTGAACCATATAAATTATTAAATTGTAAATTAATATTTTCCATTCAGTTCCATAATACCTGCAATATCCAGAATTAAGCAGATGTTACCATCTCCTAAGATTGCTCCACCAGAAATGAAATTAATATTTTTTAATTTTTCACCTAAACTTTTTATCACAACTTGCTGTTGACCCAGGATTTCATCCACCATTAATCCTTTCTTTTTACCTTCATTTTCTACAATAACTATCAGGGCGTCCCATGGGTCATTTTTCTCAGGGTTAATGTTGAAAATCTTAGAAAGTCTTATAACAGGAATTTGATTTCCCCTGACATTTATAAGTTCATTCTTTCCTCTAATTGTTGTTATCTGGTCTTTTTCTGGGTGTATTGCTTCCCTTATAGATATAGTTGGTATAATGTATCTTTCTTTACCAATACGCACAATGATTCCTTCTATAATAGCCATTGTCAAAGGTAATTTCAGGGAAATTGTGGTTCTTTTTCCTTCTTCTGAGAAAATTTCTACTTTACCATTTAAATTTTCAATATTCTTTTTTACCACATCCATACCGACACCTCTACCGGAAATGGATGTAGCTTTTTCATTCGTGGAGAATCCAGGAAGAAAAATTAAATCGAATATCTGCTTATCTGTCAGTTCTGCATCTTCACTGATTAATCCTTTTTTTATTGCTTTTTGTTTTACCTTTTCCTTTGATATTCCTTTTCCATCATCTTTAATTTCAATTACAACATTTCCTTCTTTGTGATATGCTTTTAATTCGATAGTTCCTTTAAGGGGTTTATTTGATTTTTTTCTTGTTTCTTTGTTTTCGATTCCGTGATCAACAGCATTTCTCAGTAAATGAACAAGAGGGTCATTCAATTTATCAATTATAGTTTTATCAATTTCAGTTTCTTCACCTGAAACAATAAAATTAACATCCTTTTTTGTCTGCCGTGATAGGTCTCTGACCAGTCTCATCATTTTATGAAAGAGCTGTTTCAAAGGAACCATTCTTAAGGACATAATGTGTTCCTGAACACGTCTTGTAATTTTATCCATATTAGATATTTTCTTTAACAGGTTTTGATTTCCGTTCAATCTTATATGTTCATCCTGGGAAATCTGGGACTGTGCAATTACCATTTCACCGATCATTTCCAGCAGAAGGTCCAGTTTTGATGTATCGACTTTAATCTGAGAGGAAATTATCTTTCCTTTTTCTTTTTGTTGTTTAACTGCCTTTTCAACTTCATCTGGAGAAGTAGCCCCAATGTCAACCAGTAGTTCTCCAATAGGCTTACTCTGAAGTTCAAGTGCACGCTCAAGGTCTTCAGGAGAAATCTTCCCCTTATTTAGAAGAATCTCACCAATTTTTTCACCTTCTTCACCCGAAGAAACAGCTTTTTCAGATGAAATAATATTTCTGATCTCTTTCAGTATATGTGATGTATCCACTCCCGATACAGGTCGTTTTTCTTTTTCAGAAAGTTTTGTATTTTCCAGCATTATTGATAGATTATCAATCATTTTTCTTGATACATCTATCGATTTAAAAACTATATCAGTTATTTCTGGTGTTATAAAGATTTCTCCTTTTCTTGCTTTATCGAGAAGGGTCTCAATTTCGTGACAGAAATCACCTATTTCCGTTAATCCCAAGAATCCTGCTGCTCCTTTCATACTGTGGAAAGCTCTGAATACGGCGTTAATTGCATCCATATCTTTAGGATTATTTTCGAGGTCGAGAACCTTTTCTTCTATCGTATCAATATGTTCATTGGATTCCGATATAAAACCAGCATAAATCTCAAAGTCCTCTTCATTTTCTACCGTTATCACTTCTGGTTCACTTTTCTGTTGTTTTTCTTTATTGTCTTTTAGTTCTTTATCATCTTCTTCCTCAATTTTTAATAACTTATTTATATTATTAACAATTTTCTTAACTTTATCACCAATGTTTTTATCAGTTGTTTTATTTTCAAATATATCTTTCAGTGCTGTAATACCTTCATTTACAGTTTTTAATGCAGCAGGAATATCATCAACATCTTCAAGAATAAGGGCTTTAAAAAGTTCGATAAATCTGGAAATAAGTTTTGCAAGGGATTCATCGCTGTGGTTTTCTTTTTCCGTAATTTTCTCAAACTCTTCAAAATTAGCAAGAATTCTGGTCAACAACTCTTTATCAGCAAGTTCA
>QNDJ01000016.1 GCA_003644825.1 Candidatus Zhuqueibacterota bacterium
AACTCAACATCATCTCCAGGCATTACCATCTCTACACCCTCCTTCAACTTCATCACTCCAGTAACATCAGTAGTCCTGAAATAAAACTGAGGCCTATATCCATTGAAAAACGGCGTATGCCTGCCTCCCTCCTCCTTTGTCAATACATATACCTGACCCTTAAACTTAGTATGAGGCGTTATACTACCAGGTGCCGCTATCACCATACCCCTCTCCAATGCCGTCTTCTCTACACCCCTCAATAAAACTCCTATATTGTCTCCTGCCTCACCCTTATCCAAAATCTTACGAAACATCTCCACACCCGTAACTACAGTACGCCTGTTAGCTCCTAATCCAACTATCTCTACCTCATCACCTACCTTAACCGTCCCTCTCTCTACCCTGCCAGTCCCCACTGTACCCCTGCCCGTTATACTAAATACATCCTCAACAGGCATCAAAAAAGGCTTGTCTATATCACGAACAGGCGTCGGTATGTAACTGTCAACAGCCTCCATTAACTCCAATACAGAACCACACTTCTCACAACCAGGCCTACCACAACCACAATTCAAAGCCTCCAACGCAGAACCCTTTATTATCGGTACCTCATCACCAGGAAACTCATACTCACTCAATAACTCCCTTAACTCTAACTCCACTAACTCCAATAACTCAGGATCATCCACCTGATCAACCTTGTTCAAATATACAACTATATAAGGAACACCCACCTGCCTCGCTAATAATATATGCTCCCGCGTCTGTGGCATA
This sequence comes from Candidatus Zhuqueibacterota bacterium, assembly GCA_003644825.1. GTDB lineage: Bacteria > SM23-31 > SM23-31 > B21-G16 > B21-G16 > B21-G16. Next base: position 757 of record QNDJ01000016.1, read on the forward strand.
GGCCCATCCGCAGCCGATACCACCAAAATAGAACCATCCATCTGAGCAGCACCCGTTATCATATTCTTTATATAATCAGCATGACCAGGACAATCAACATGGGCATAATGACGCCTATCTGTCTCATACTCAACATGCGCAGTCGCTATCGTTATACCCCTCTCCCTCTCCTCAGGAGCATTGTCTATACTATCAAAATCCCTGTACGACGCTAAACCCCGCTTGCTCAATATCAACGTTATCGCTGCCGTCAACGTCGTCTTACCATGATCTACATGCCCTATCGTCCCTATATTAACATGGGGCTTAGTCCTCTCAAACTTCGCCTTAGACATATATTCCCTCCTTTATTATGAAAATAATTTTTATAATCATTAATTTACAAACCTGCTAATACCAACCACTCTCTCAACTATCTGGTCAGAAATGTTCTTTGGAACTTCCTCATAAGAATATATCTGCATTGTATATGATGCCCTTCCCTGAGTTAATGACCTCAGGGAAGTTGCATAACCAAACATCTCACTTAATGGAACCTTTGACTCAATTATCTGAGAACCTTTATGTTGCATACTGCTTTCTATCTTACCCCGCCGGGATATCAAATCACCCATAACTTCACCAACATATTCTTCAGGGGTTATTACTTCAACTTCCATAATTGGTTCCATCAATACAGGATTTGCTTTCTTAACTGCATCCTCAAAAGCCATCGATGCGGAAACCCTGTATGCCAATTCCGTCGAATCAGCCTCATGATATATACTATCAATTAACGATACCTTAATATCTATAATTGGATAACCCGCAATAACTCCATTCTTTGTAGAAAGTTCTAATCCCTGACCTATCGAGGAAATAAACTCTCTGGGTAACATCCCTTGTTTCAACCTGTTTTCAAAAATAAACCCTTTACCTTTTTCATTTGGCTCAATTAAAATCTTCACATACCCGAATTGAGTTCTTCCACTAATATCTCTACAAAATTTTGCTTCTCCAATAGCGGGCTGAGTTATTGTTTCTTTATAAGCAACCTCGGGCTTTCCAACATTCGCTTTTATGTGAAACTCTCTTAGAAGTCTGTCAATTATTATTTCAAGATGCAACTCACCCATACCAGAAATTATAATCTGACCTGTCTCCTCATCCTTAGAAATCTTAAAAGTCGGGTCTTCATCAGAAATCTTATTAAGAGAAAAATTTAATTTTTCCTCGTCTACTTTTGATTTAGGTTCAATAGCAATCGATATTACAGGCTCCGGAAAATGCATCGGTTCAAATAAAATCTGACGATGTAAATCACATAAAGTATCACCTGTTGCTGTTTCTTTCAATCCAACAGCAGCTGCTATATCACCTGCAGAAACTTCCTGTATATCCTGTTTTTTATTTGCAGACATCTGTAAGAGTCTTCCTATCCTTTCCTTTTTTCTTAATCTCGGATTATATACATAGGCTCCAACTTTAGTTGAACCTGAATAAACCCTGAGATATGTTAATTTACCAACATAAGAATCACTCATTATTTTAAAAGCAAGGGCTGAAAACGCTTCATTTTTATCTGACCTTCTTTCCTCAACTTTCCCGGTCTTAGGATGTTCTCCTTTTACATTTGGAACATCCAGCGGTGAAGGTAAATAATCCACAACACCATCAAGCAAATGTTGAATCCCTTTGTTCCTTAAAGCTGCGCCACAAAAAACAGGTATTATCTTTATATCCAGAGTCCCTTTTCTTATAGCTCTCTTTATATCATCAGCTCCAATTTCCTTGCCATCAAGATATTTCTCCAGTAAAACATCATCAAATTCCGATACCTTTTCTATCAACTTCTCTCTTCTTTCAAACATTTCTTCCTGATATTTTTCAGGAACTTCCTCTTCTTTAAATATCCTTCCAAAAGATTCTTGATTATAAGTAATGAATTTCTCACTGATTATATCAATAATTCCTGAAAAATTATCTTCTTTTCCAACAGGCATTGTAATAACAACGGGGTTAGCACTCAATTTTTTCTCCATCATCTCTATGACCCAATCAAATTCTGCACCAACTCTATCCATCTTATTAATAAAAGCTATTCTTGGAATATTGTATTTATCAGCCTGTCTCCACACAGTTTCGGACTGAGGCTCAACACCACCCTTAGCACAAAACAGAGCAATCGCACCATCAAGTACCCTCAATGATCTTTCAACTTCCACTGTAAAATCAACGTGACCGGGTGTATCTATTATATTAATCTGATAATCCTTCCAGAAACAAGTAATAGCTGCTGATGTAATAGTTATTCCTCTTTCTTTTTCCAGTTCCATCCAGTCCATTGTTGCTGAGCCTTCATCAACCTCTCCAATCCGATGAACTTTACCAGTATAATAGAGTATCCTCTCAGTAGTTGTAGTCTTACCAGCATCAATATGTGCCATTATTCCGATATTTCTTAACATTGTTAAAGGAACTTTCCTTTCCATAAATACTCGCAAACCAATCCTTTCTCTACCACCTAAAATGTGCAAAAGCCTTGTTAGCCTCTGCCATTTTATGAGTATCTTCCCGCTTCTTGATAGATGCCCCCTCTTTATTATACGCTGCTATTAATTCAGATGCCAGACAATCTGCCATTGTCTTTTCTTTTCTTTCATTAGCATACCTGATCAACCACCTGATGGCTAATGTTTGGGCTCTCTTCGGGCTTACTTCTACCGGCACCTGATAAGTTGCACCACCAACCCTTCGAGATTTAACTTCCAATAAGGGTTTTACATTAGATACAGCCTGCTGGAACACTTCTAATCCATCTTTTTTGGTTCTCTCTTCAACCTTTTCTAAAGCTGTATAAAAAATTCTTTCTGCTAAACTCTTCTTACCTTTTCTCATAATACCGTTGATAAACTTCGTAACAAGCCTGGATTTATACTTTGGGTCAGGTAAAACTTCTCTTTCAACCGCTCTCTTTCTTCTGGCCATTTTCTACCTTTTTATTTTTTAGGTTTTTTGGCTCCATACTTAGACCTGCCCTTTTTCCTGTCCTGAACACCACTTGTATCAAGGGTCCCTCTTATAATATGATACCGAACACCCGGTAAATCTTTCACCCTTCCACCTCTTATAAGTACTATTGAATGTTCCTGAAGGTTATGACCTTCGCCCGGTATATATGCTGTTACTTCAATTCCATTTGTTAGCCTTACTCTTGCAACTTTCCTTAAAGCAGAATTTGGCTTTTTGGGAGTTGAGGTATAAACCCTTGTACAAACTCCTCTTTTTTGTGGACAGTTACTTAAAGCAGGAGTAGAAGCCTTCTTTAAAACTCTCTTTCTCCCATATCTTATTATTTGATTAACAGTTGGCATTTAACCTCATAAAAATTATTTTTCCGATTCTATTAACTCTTCCTTTTTTTCTACTTCTTTTTCTTTTTTCTCCTCCTCTTCTTCTTCTTCCTCTTCGGATATAACTTCAATTTTTCGATACTTTTTCAGCCCTGTACCTGCAGGTATAAGATGTCCCATAACAACATTCTCTTTTAATCCTTTTAAATAATCCACTTTCCCGGCAATTGCAGCATCCGTTAAAACCCTTGTAGTTTCCTGAAAAGATGCTGCCGATATAAAGCTATCCGTTGTCAATGCTGCCTGAGTAATCCCTAAAAGTAACGGCTGAAATGTAGCAGGTTTTGCAGGTCTTGAATCAGCAGGTGTTTTACCCTGTTTTTTCAATCTATCATTAATTCGCTCAAGTTCATACCGATTAACCAACTGACCTTTTTCATAACCTGTATCACCAGGTTCTTCAATAATCATCATATTAACAATTTTTTCATTTTCTTTCATAAAGTAAAATTTATCAACATGGTCTCCTTCAAGAAATCCAGTATCACCGGGGTCTTCAACTTTCACCTTTTGAAGCATCTGTCTCACAATTATTTCTATATGTTTATCATTTATTCTTACACCCTGCAACCTGTAAACTTCCTGAATCTCATTTACAAGATATTCCTGAACCTTGTTCGCACCCATAATCCTAAGAATAGTATGAGGTGCTACATTTCCATCCGAGAGTTTCTCACCCGCTTTAACTTCATCTCCATCATGAACAAGAACATGCTTCCCCGCAGGAATCATATACTTTTTAACATCACCCTGTCTTCCAGTAATAATAATTTCTCTAACTCCTTTTTTAACAACACCAAATTTAACTATCCCATCTATTTCGCTTACAATAGCCGGGTCTTTAGGTTTTCTCGCTTCAAAGAGCTCTGCTACTCTTGGCAATCCACCTGTTATATCCTTCATTTTAGCCGTTTCCCTTGGTATTTTAACAAGAGGATCACCTGCTCTTATTGGTTGACCATCTTCAACAACCAGTCTTGATTTCACAGGAACTAAAAAATTCCCAAGCTTTTTACCGTTCTCATCTACTATATGTATATGAGGATTTAAACTCCTGTCCCTGGTCTCGATAATTGTTCGCTGTCTTCTTCCTGTTGTTTCATCCAGTTCTTCTCTATACGTAATATTCTCTTTTAAATCTATAAATTTTACAAAACCATCCATATCTGATAAAATAGACGAAGAGTAAGGATCCCAGGTAAACAGGGTATCTCCTTTATTAACCTTATCACCATCACCTTTTAAAATTTCAGAACCATAGGGCACATTATACCTTGCAATTATTCTATTTTCTTCATCTTCGATAAGGATCTTTCCATTTCTTCTTAAAGCAATATAAAACACACTTCCGTTATCTTCTCGTCTAACTACTTTTAAACCATCATATTTAATTTTGCCTGGAACTTTTGCCTCAATTTTGGAAGTCGCAGCAATTCTCGCTGCAATACCCCCTATATGAAAAGTCCTCAAAGTCAACTGGGTTCCAGGTTCACCGATACTCTGAGCCGCAATAACTCCAACAGCTTCACCTATTTCCACAGGACGACCCCGGGCTAAATTTCTACCATAACATTTCGCACAAACCCCATTCTGAGTCTCACAGGTTAACACAGAACGAATCTTTACACTCTCTATTAAAGGATTATCAACTATCTTCGCAGCACTCTCTTCATTTATTTCTTCATTAGCTTTTACAATAACTTCTTCAGTCAAAGGGTCAATTATATCATCTGATGCAACCCTTCCGAGAATCCTATCGTACAAAGGTTCAATGACCTCTTCACCCGCTTTCAAAGCGGAAATCTCAATACCCAGAATTGTGCCACAGTCCTCTTCTGTAATAATTACATCTTGAGCTACATCTACAAGCCTTCTCGTTAGGTAACCTGCATCAGCAGTTTTCAGAGCAGTATCTGCAAGCCCCTTTCGAGCACCATGGGTGGAAATAAAATATTCTAAAACAGAAAGACCTTCTTTAAAATTAGCTGTAATAGGAGATTCTATAATTTCACCTGTTTGTCCTGTCATTGTTTTTTGAGGTTTTGCCATTAATCCTCTCATTCCAGCCAGCTGTCTTATCTGGTCTTTGCTTCCCCTTGCACCAGAATCAGCCATCATAAAAACCGAATTGAAACCATTCTGATCCCTTCTAATTTCTTCAAACATCTTCTGGGATACTTCACTGGTTGCCTGAGTCCATATATCAATAATTTTATTATATCGTTCACCATCTGTAATATCACCACTTTCATATAAGCTCTGAATCCTCTCAACCTGAACAGCAGCATCTTCAATAATCTGAGATTTCTTCTCAGGAACCAGTACATCATCAAGACCAACAGATACTCCACCCTTCATCGCATAATAAAATCCTAAATCCTTTAATTTATCAAGAAACTGGGCAGTTCTAAAATTCCCTACTCTCCGAAAAGCTTCTCCAATAATCTCTTCCATTCTTCTCTTATTTAATAATTCATTAATAAATCCTATCTCTTTCGGTACTATCTGATTAAAAATAACTCTTCCTGTCGATGTTTCAATTATCTTCCCATTAATTCTTACCCTAATCATTGCATGAAGGTCAATCTTATTATCATTGTAAGCAATGATAACTTCTTTTGGGGAAGAAAATATCTTACCTTCTCCTTTTAGTCCCTGCCTTATCTTTGTTAAATAATAACAACCAAGCACTATATCCTGACTGGGCACTGCAATAGGACGACCATGAGCTGGTGACAGTAAATTGTGTGTTGAAAGCATTAACAACTTAGTTTCCACCTGTGCTTCAAAAGAAAGAGGAATATGAACAGCCATCTGGTCACCATCAAAATCAGCATTAAACGCAGCACATACCAGAGGATGAATCTTTATAGCTTTCCCTTCCACCAATACCGGCTGAAAAGCCTGTATTCCTAATCTATGAAGTGTAGGAGCCCTGTTCAATAAAACAGGGTGATCCTCAATAATCATCTCAAGAATATCCCATATTTCCTTACTTTTTTTATCTACCAGTTTCTTTGCGCTTTTTACAGTTTTTACATGCCCCCTCTCTACAAGTTTTCTGATAATGAAAGGTTTGAAAAGTTCTACTGCCATATCCTTCGGTAAACCACATTCATGAAGTTTTAACTCAGGACCCACAACTATCACTGACCTGCCAGAGTAGTCAACTCTTTTCCCCAATAGATTCTGTCTGAATCTTCCCTGCTTTCCTTTAAGCATATCACTCAATGATTTCAGAGGCCTGTTACCATCACTCCTGACGGCCGTTGCTTTTCTACCATTATCAAACAGAGAATCAACCGCTTCCTGAAGCATCCTCTTCTCATTTCTTAATATCACCTCTGGCGCTTTTATTTCAATAAGTTTCTTCAAACGATTATTTCTGATGATTACTCTTCTATACAGGTCATTAAGATCGCTGGTGGCAAACCTTCCACCCTCCAGAGGAACAAGAGGCCTCAATTCCGGGGGTATTACAGGTATAACATCAAGCACCATCCACTCCGGTTTATTATAAGTTTCACCTTCTCTTTTCTTAAATGCCTCAATAACTCTTAACCTCTTGAGTATTTCATTCTTTCGCTGTTCAGAAACCTCAACTTTTACTCTTGCTCTTAATTCTCTTGATAATTCTTCAAGATTAACATTCTTCAAAAGATGTTTTATTGCTTCACCACCAATCTTTGCAACAAATTTTTTTGGATTTTCCTCATCCTCTCCTTCCGTTTCTTCAGGAAATTCATTTATAATACGAAAGTATTCCTCCTCAGGAATCAATTCTTTAGGGCGTAATCCCGTTCTTCCAGGGTTTATAACAACATAAGATTCATAATATATTATCTTCTCAAGGTCTTTAACAGGTATTCCCAGTATATATCCTATTTTAGAAGGTAGTGAACGAAAATACCATATATGCACAACAGGAGTTGCCAAAGAAATATGCCCCATTCTCTCTCTTCTCACACTTTTCAATGTAATTTCAACACCACATCGATCACAAATAATACCTTTATACCTGATTCTTTTGTATTTTCCGCAATGACATTCCCAATCCCTCACAGGTCCAAAAATCTTTTCACAGAATAAACCATCTTTTTCAGGCTTAAAGGACCTGTAATTTATTGTTTCAGGTTTTAGAACCTCTCCATAAGACCTGGCTAAAATGGAATCCGGCGATGCCAGATTTATGGAAATCTTTGAAAATTCCTTTTCGAAATTTTCATTCTTTTTTTCAAATATGCTCAAAACTATCCCCCATAAATTTTATTCAATTTTAACATCCAAACAAAGACCCTGTAATTCCCTGACCAGTACATTGAAAGATTCAGGTATCCCTGCTTCTGGAAGGTTTTCCCCCTTGACAATTGCTTCATAAATCTTGGAACGCCCGTTCACATCATCTGATTTCACAGTTAAAATCTCCTGAAGTGTATAAGCCGCCCCATAAGCTTCAAGTGCCCATACCTCCATCTCACCAAATCTCTGTCCACCAAATTGAGCTTTTCCACCAAGAGGCTGTTGCGTAATTAACGAATACGGACCTATTGAACGAGCATGAATCTTATCCTCTACAAGATGCAGCAATTTCATCATATATATATAACCAACAGTAATCTCTTTGTCGAATTTCTCACCAGTTTTTCCATCATACAAAACTGTTTTTCCATTTAATGGAACATCAGCTTTCTTAAGAATTTCCTGAATCTCCTCCAAGGTAGCTCCATCAAAAACAGGTGTCGAAAAATATACTCCCAATTTCTTCGCAGCCCATCCAAGAATAGTCTCAAATATCTGTCCAAGATTCATCCTTGAAGGAACACCAAGAGGGTTCAATACTATATCTACTGGTGTACCATCTTCAAGATAAGGCATATCCTCAACAGGAACTATCTTTGCAATAACACCTTTGTTTCCATGCCTTCCAGCCATCTTATCACCAACCTGAAGTTTTCTTTTCTTGGCAATATACACTTTAGCCAGCTGAACTATACCCGGAGGAAGTTCATCACCAACAACTATTTTATACTTTTCTTTTTTAAGCTCTTCCTCATAGTCATTTCTTTTTTCATTATATTTCTTCATAATCAATTTTACAATCTCATTAGTTTTTTCATCTGTAGTCCATTCACAATTGTAGCTGAACCGTTCAAAATGAAGCTTTTTTAAAACTTCTTTTGTAAGTTTAGTACCTTCTTTAACAGCAAACACATCTGATTCCTTATCATATATCTCTTTAGCTTCTTTTCCTTCCAGAACAATCAACATTTTTTCTTTTAATTTTTTATTTAATTCATTAATATTTTTCTTAAAATTTTTCTCAAGTTCATCTATTTTCTTTTTATCTTCCTTTTTTGTTCCGTGGTCTTTGTTTTTTCTGGAGAAAAGTTTCGTATCAACCACAATTCCGTTCATCCCCGGAGGAGCTTTTAAAGAAGCATCTTTTACATCTCCTGCCTTATCTCCAAAAATAGCCTTTAAAAGTTTCTCTTCAGGAGTAGGGTCTGTTTCACCTTTAGGGGTAACCTTACCAACAATAATATCACCCGCTTTTACCTCTGCACCAACCCTGATAATACCATTTTCATCAAGGTTCTTTGTTGCTTCCTCACTTACATTAGGAATTTCTCTTGTAAGCTCTTCCTCACCTCTCTTTGTATCCCTGACCTGGAGTTCGAATTCTTCAATATGTATTGAAGTATAAATATCTTCCTGAACAACCTTTTCACTAATAACTATTGCATCCTCAAAATTATATCCCCGCCACGGCATAAAAGCTACAAGAAGATTTCTACCCAGTGAAAGTTCACCTTTATTGGTTGCACAACCGTCTGCCAGAATATCTCCTTTCTTAACTTTATCACCGACTTTTACAAGTGGTTTTTGATTTATACAGGTATCCTGATTTGTCCTGAAAAATTTTATTAACTTGTATTTCCTGATTTTGTTTTCATCAAAACTGGCTAACTTTTCAATTTCTGATAAATCTCTTTTATCCTCCATCTCTATCACAATTTCATCAGCCGAAACATCGATAACTGTTCCATCAACATCTGATATAATCAAAGTTCTTGAGTCCCGGGCAACCTTTTTCTCCAGGCCGGTCCCAACAAGGGGTGGCTCTGGTCTCATCAGTGGCACTGATTGCCTCTGCATATTAGAGCCCATCAATGCCCTATTCGCATCATCATGCTCAAGAAACGGAATAAGAGCCGCTGCTGCACTCACAATCTGTTTAGGTGAAACATCCATATATTTTACCCTTGAAGGTGAAACTACTGGAAAATCACCTTTAATTCTCGCTTTTATTCGTTCCCTTTTAAAAGTACCATCTTTAGAAATTGGAGCATTGGCTTGAGCTATAACATTAAAATCTTCATCATCAGCAGTAAGATACTCAATTTCATCAGTTACTTTACCATCAATTACCTTTCTATATGGTGTCTCCAGAAAACCATACTCGTTTATTCTTGCATATAAACACATCGAAGAAATAAGACCGATATTAGGTCCCTCAGGTGTTTCAATCGGACATAACCTCCCATAGTGGGTATAATGAACATCTCTAACTTCAAAACCAGCCCTTTCTCTTGTTAATCCACCCGGACCAAGAGCACTGAACCTTCGTTTATGAGTTAGCTCCGCTAATGGATTAGTCTGGTCCATAAACTGAGAAAGCTGACTCGTGCCAAAAAATGTGTTAATTACCGATGAAATAGTCCTAGCATTTACAAGGTCCTGAGGTGTTAAATTTTCCTTATCTCTCAGGTTCATTCGCTCTTTTATAGTCCTTGCCATCCTGGCAAGTCCAACACTAAATTGAGTCTGAAGTTGTTCACCAACTGTCCTGATTCTTCTATTTCCAAGATGGTCAATATCATCAGTATTAATAACATTTCCTTTTATCCTAATTAAAAACTTAATAATCGAAATTATATCCTCTCGTGTGAGGACTGTGGTATCTTCAGGAATTTTAAGCCCAAGCTTTTTATTTAGTCTGTGTCTTCCAACTTTACCAAGATCATACTTTTTCTGGTTAAAAAACATTCTCTCTATGAGATTTCGAGCCGTTTCTACATCTGGAGCTTCACCAGAACGAAGTTGTTTATAAATCAATTCCAGTGCATCCTTTTCTGTTTTGGAACTATCCTTTCTCAAAGTATTAAGAATAATATTCGGAGTATTCTCCGAAACAGGTTTTACAAGTTCAATTTTTTCAATCCCTTCTTTCTTAAGAACATCAAGAATTCCCTGGTCAAATTCCATATCTTTTTCAGCAAGTATTTCTCCAGTTTCTTCTTTCACAATTTCAGTAATAAGCTGTCTGCCAAAATATTTTTCAATCTTCGGAGATGAAAGTTTAACCTCATCTACAAGATTAAATAAACTTAAAATATCTTTGTCTTTAGCAAATCCCAGTGCCCTTAATAATGTAGTAGCAGGAAACTTCTTACGCCTATCA
>QNDJ01000017.1 GCA_003644825.1 Candidatus Zhuqueibacterota bacterium
ATATTATACCAGCAGGTAAAAGATAATAAATTTCTCCCTTTTTTACAAATAATAAATTTGCTACGATTATCTGGACTACATTAAAAATAAGAGCACCCCAGATGCTGATTCCTATAACGCTGAATTTGTTTCCAAAATATCTGTATGTAAAACTCATCATAACTGCTGCCCCTGTACCAGCAGAAATAGAAATTATAAATAATGGATTAAATAAAACCCCTTTTATAAGGGAACCGATAATAATTCTCAAAATAGCAACGATAATTGCCTCCTTCACTCCATAGTAATAAAGAGCAATCAAGGTAACTGTATTTGCAATTCCAAGCTTAATCCAGGGAAAAGGAGTAGGAAAAAAGCTCTCTACCACAAATAGAATTACCCCTGTTGAAATAAAAAGAGATAACCTCGTTAGTTTTCTTGTCTCCATATATAATTACTGTGTAATTGCCTCAATTATTCCCTTCTTTTTTCCAGAGATTTTGATAATCATCTTATTAGGCACACATATTATAAGGTCATTTACTTTATTTTTTTTTCCCATTCTCTGGCAGATTTTATGAGGGCAGGATGTCTCGGCAACCCATACCTTTCCGTTTGATATTTTTATAATTACTTCACCAGTATTTAAATTCAGTTTTATGCTTTTATTTTCATCTATTGAATATACTCCTATCAGTCTGGATGATACATAAATCTCAACATTCTTACCAACCCTAGAATATGATTTAACCATAAAATATGTTGCACTTCCACCCAGTAAAATTGCAACAATGAGTAATATATCATAAATTGTTAAAACATAAAATAATTTGAAATTTTTCCTTTCCATTAATAAATTCTATAAAAGTCTTTCTCTTTTTTTTGTTGCTGTTAATCCAAGGTAAAGAAAAAGCGAACTTATTGCAATTATTCCAATCCTGTTCTGAAACACTATTCTTTCCCAGATGACAATTTCGAGGTCTCTTGGTTTTGCGTATGGATTCAGAAATAGAAAAAACCTCGAATTTTGCAATGGTTCTGAAAGAAATAAAAAAAACAGAACAATAATAACCGTTATCATTCCTGCTGCGTTGCCACTTCGCAATCTTACCGAAAAATAGAAGGTCATATTTCCAATAAGAAGAAGAGGAACAAAAGAATGAAAAAGCATCCCACCAACCGGGAAATCAGCTACAAAAAAGAATGATAAAATATCCATAATAAACATTATACTTAAAATTACAAGATACATAACACCAAGTTTTATCAACCAGACTTTATATATAGAACCAGAGACCGTAAAGACTGACTCAATAGTTTTATTTTCTCTTTCGTAAGAAACAATTTCCATTGAAAGAAAGATTATCAATATCACAGAAGGTATCTGTAACAGCACGGGCATTACTGCAGGTCCACTTAAATGGTCTCCCTTGCTGAAGTAATTAATCACACAGGTAATTATAAAGTACAAAAATGCAGCTCCTGAAAAATAAAAAAACTTATGAGAAAACAATATTTTTACATTATACCATATAAGCTTTTTTGAAGCTTGAAGAATTTCTTTCATTTTTATCTCTACTTAAAAGTAATAAGTAAGCATCTTCCAGTGTTGGTGAAACAGATTCCGGAGATAATTCATCAATATATTCTTCCGAGATAAACCTTATCCTGATTTTATTCTTTATTTTAATGTGTGAAACGATTTTGATTTTTTCATTCCAGTATTGAAAATCTTTTTCATTTATTTCAGTTATCCAGACCTTTCCTTCAGCGATTTTTCTCATTTTTTCAGGTGTTCCATTATAGATAACTTTTCCTTTATTCAGAACAGCAAGCTGGTTGCAGGAAGTAGAAATATCTTCTACGATATGAGTCGAAAATATTACAATTCTGTCTTTACTCATTTCCGAAAGTATGTTTCTGAACCGGATTCTTTCTTTTGGGTCAAGACCAGCGGTCGGTTCATCTACCACAACAATTTTGGGAAGATGTAAAAGGGTCTTCGATATTCCTGCTCTCTGTTTCATACCACCCGAGTATGTTTTTAATTTACTTTTTCGTCTTTCCCATAGATTAGACCCTTTAAGAATATTTTCTATCAACTTTTCCCTTTTTTCTCTATCCCATATATTATTTATTATAGCGTGATATTCCAGATAGTCAAGAGCAGTAAAATTGTCATAAAGCCCAAATTCCTGGGGTAGATAACCTATATAAGGTTGAATTTTATCAATGTTGTTTTTTATTTTAAGGCCATTAATATATATTGAACCCCTTGTTTCTTCAAAAATATTGCAGATTAACCTCATTAATGTAGTTTTACCTGCACCATTAGGGCCAAGTAACCCGAACATCCCTTTTCCGATATTCAAATTTACTCCGTGAAGAGCAGTAACCTCTTCTCTCTTCACACCAATAAAAGGAACTTTATAGGATAGCAGGTAAATTAATCTTCTTATCTTTTTGAACCTACCGGTAACATTGTCTATATTGATTTCTCTCCTACTAACTTTTACAGCAACATTTTTTATATAAACTCCAAGAAACCACACAGAACACCATACAGCAGAAACCCATAACTCACTTTCCCACCTATAATAAAGATAAACAAACATTATGACCACAGAAATTCTATAAAGAATCCATCTCATACGTTTTCCTGGTTCAACTCTGAACAAAAATAACCTGATAGATTTTTCCCGAACAAAATTTCTTATATCTCTGTATAAATTAAATACCATAAAGTATGTGAGGATAGTAAGAACTGTAATCCAGAACCAGCTCTTAAAGTAGAAGTGAAGGTAAATTATAAATCCAAATAGTGGTATTTTCCAGGTGAAAGATTCTTTATAGTTAACTTTTCCATAATCAGTATAACCCGATTTAATCATTCTTTCTTTTTTTCTTTCACCTTTTTTTAGTTCCCTTTTAATTTTTGAGGGAAGGTTGTATATTTTGGTGAGGTTACTTATTTTAATCTGGATATCTTCAGAAATTACAAATTTTTCTTTTTTTCTTTTTATGTATGTTATTAATCGCCAGATTATAATTGAAAGAAGGATAACAACAGCTAACGTGAATAAAATTGTCCATAAAAGAGAATTAAATCTATTTCTAAAATAGAAAAAGGAAGCGGTAGAAAGTAATAAAATTGATAAAACTCCTGTATATCCTATCTTTTTTAATTCGATTTTTACATCGTCAATACTTAGATAAACAACAGGAATAAAAATAAGAGTGAAAATTGAAGCAACAGATAATCCGCCCAGTACTGAAATAGCAAAGGGAGGCCAGATTTCATTAATTTCACCCGTCTTAAAAGCCAGTGGTAATAATCCAAGAACGGTGGTAAAGGCTGTCATCATTATCGGGCGAACCCTCGCCTGACCTGCATACAGAACGGCTCTCATTCTATTAAATCCTTTTCTGTATCTGAGAATATTGATATAATCAATCAGTATAATACCATTATTTACAACAATACCAAGTAAAATTAATAATCCCAGCCATGCCATAATAGTTAGTCCTGTACCAGTTATCAGAAGCGCCCAGAATGCACCAATTGTTGCAAGTGGTATTGTCCCAAATATTACCCAGGGAGTTGAAAATGATTCAAATACCGAAGAAAGTATCATTACTATCAAAAGAGCAGATGCACCTATAATCCAGTAAAATGTCTTATTCTGGCTTGTTTCATGTTGAACCTCGATACTGAATCCCTTAGGCAGTTTTATGCTCTGAATCAACCTGTCCACCATATATCTTTTCTGTTCAAGGAGCGGTTTATAACTTCTTATCTCTTTTTTAAAACTATAACTAATTTCAGCCTGTCTTTCCTGATTAATTCTCTTTATACCTCTGGGACCCTCATCAATAACAATTCTGGAGACCTTTTTAATTGGTACAATACCTTTTCCAGGAACAGGCAAACTGAGATTTTTAAGTTCTTCAAGGCTGTATTTCTTTTTCTCCATTAATCTGGTTCTTATGACGAGGTCTTCTTCTTTTCCTTTAAATGGGGTTGTTAGTTCATGTCCTTCTCTTCTTGCTATCCATATTAACTGCATTATCTGGGACATTGTAATCCCGTAATGAGAAAGAGCTTTCTGGTCTCCCCGGATTTGAAATTCCGGTGAGCCTTTAATAAGGTCATTTGATATGCCTTCAATACCTTCAATATCTTCTAACCTTGTGGATATATCTTCAGTTAAAAACCTCAACTTTTCGAGATTGAATCCCCTGATGATGATTTTTTCCTTTTTTGTCCCGAGTCCCAGGATTCCACTAACAGCATTTCCCTCTCCCTCACTGACTGATCCTCTCCCACGAGTTCCAGTTCGCTTTTCGTATGAAATATTGGCACCTTTAATCCGGTCTGTTTTTTTCTTCAGGTCAACTTTAACTCTTTCAATTTCAATTTTTTTGTTTCTTTTTTTTGGTTCAATAAATTCTACCGAACATATTGCATCTTCTTCCCTTATTCTACTTCTTACTTCCTTAATACCGTCAATCTCTTTTAAGTATTCTTCCACCTGCCGAACTATTCTGTCGGTATATTTAAGCCCGGAACCTTTTGGTGTTTCAATAAAAATATCAAAACTGTCTTTCTGCTTTAATTCCTCAGATGTTAGTAAAAATGGTATGGTTGCGCCAAGGGTTAACAGAAAAAAAACAAATGTTAATACTATAGTTCTCCCTCTATGCCTGATACAGGTTTTTAATAGAACTGTATAAATCTCAAGTATTCTATTTCTTTTCAGAAATCTCTTTTTTAACTCGATTATATTAACGAACTTTTTGTTTTTTATTTTCTTAAGTATCCTGCTTGACAGCATTGGAATTAAACTGATAGCAACCAGCAACGATATTACAAGAGGAAATATAACCGAAAGAGAGAGTTCTCTCATTACTATTTTTATTTCACTTTCTATATAAAGAACAGGTGTAAAAACTGCTATAGTGGTTAAAGTAGAGGCAAAGATGGAACGAGAAACTTCATTGCAACCCTTTATACTTGCACTTTCTGCATTTTCTCCTTTTTCAAAGTGTCTGAATATATTTTCAAGAACAACAATGCTATTATCAACAAGCATACCTATCGCAAGAGCAAGCCCACATAAAGACAAAATATTTAAAGATAAGTTTCCGTAAAACATTAAATTGAAGGTAACAAGCAGTGAAATAGGAATTGCAAGAAGAATAATAAATACTGTTTTTAAATCCTTCAAAAAGAAAAGTAATACCAGCAAAGCTAAAAATGCACCTACAACTGCAAGTTTTTCAACTCTATTGATAGCATTTTTCATCATTTCTGCCTGATTGAAGTTGACTACTATCTCTGCTTCCTCAACCTTTAGTTCTTTATTTAATTTTTTAATTTCATCAAGAACATTATCACTTACTTCAATCATATTTGAGATATCATCTTTTTGAAGGAAAATGCCAACAGTGGACTTCCCATTTATTCTAAAATATTCGGTTCTCTTACTAAAAGCTATCTGAATATCAGCGATATTTTCAAGCCTTAATGGAATTTCAGGTTTTATAACAAGATTTTTTATCTGTTTTACATCGGAGAACCGCCCCTCCAGTGTAACAAAGAAAGTTTTATCTTTATCATAAACTAATCCAAGAAACTCTTTCGGTTTATTAAATTCATTTATTTTTGAAATTACCCGGGTTAAAGGAATCTGATAATTCTGGAGCTTATCCTCATCTATTTCAATTTTTACTTCTTTTTTATCACCCCCCCCTATTGAAACATTGACTATCCCATCAATTTTTTCTAACTCTGGCTTAACCTTTTTCTCCGCTATCCTTCTTAATCTCTCGGTAGAGCCAGGTCCACGAATTGTTAAATTCATAAGAAAATTTGATAACTCTGATGTATCGAACCTTCTTGCTTCAATAAATGAGCCCGCTGGAAGATTTGCTTTAATGGTTCCTATTTTTTGTTGCATTTTCAGGTATGCATACTTCATATTGCTTCCCGGATTGTATTCGACTGAAATTATACCGTAGTTTGGATAGACCCGGGAAGTGATTTTCTTTATATCCTTCAGAGTAGATATTTCTCCTTCAGCAGGTATAATCAGTTCTTTCTCTATTTTCTCCGGTGATGCTCCAGGTAATGTAGCAATAACATAAATCTGAGGAAAAATCAAATTTGGAAAAAGCTGGACCGGGAGCTGCCTGAATGAAAAAAATCCCAGTAAACTCAGCAGTATGAAAAACATCGTTGTGGTAACAGGGCGTTTTATTGCGAATCTCGTGATAAACATTATTCTAACCTTCTTAACCTGTCGATTTGACTATAAATAACAGGAATCACAATAAGAGTCATCAATGTAGATGTAATTAATCCCCCGATGACCGCTAATGCCAGAGGCGTTCTCAAACTTGCTCCTTCACCTATACCGAAGGATAAAGGTAAAAGAGCAAGGATTGTTGTAAGGCTTGTCATCAATATTGGCCTGATTCTATCCTGTCCAGCCCGTAATATAGCTTCTCTTTTTCCCACACCTCTCTTTCTTAGAATATTTATATAATCAACAAAAATTATAGCATCATTAACTGCAATCCCAGCAAGCATAATAATACCTATATAAGCCATTAAACTAAAAGGCATACCCACTATAAAGAAAATAAACACTGCACCAATACCTGCCATTGGAAGAGAAAAAATTATGGTGAATGGATGTAAAAAAGACTCAAAAAGTGAAGCTAAAACCATATATACTATTATAATAGAAAGAATAAGTGCAAACTGTAGACTTTTAAAGGACTCCCTTCTTTCCTTTTCTTTTCCACCAAAAGATATTTTATAATCCTTTAAAACCGGTATTTTTTCAATATTATCTTTTACCCTCTGGACAACTCTACTATATTTAAATCCTGGAGACAGTTCTGCAAAAACTTTTCCTGTTCTTTCCTGTTCATTTCTATAGATTTCTTTTGGTCCCTGAACAATTCTGATATCAGCAATATTTCTCAGTTTAAGAATGGCACCATCAGGCGTTTCGATTCTCATATTTTTCAATTCTCTCAGAGTTCTTTCAGGATATTCAACCCTTATGCTTCTATCATCCCCCTCCAATCTCATTTCAGTAACGATTTCACCCTTTAGTTTATTTTTAATAATTTCCGATACCGTTTGAATATCCAGACCAAAATTTGCAGCGATATATCTGTCAAGTGCAATATTTACTTCGGGCCTTCCTTCATCAAAACTTGTTCTGACATTAAATAACCCATTTATTTTTCTTAAATTTTCAGCTACCTGGTTTCCGAGTTTTTCAAGAATATTGAGTTCAGGTCCCTTTACTTCAACAACTATATCTGCTTCGGAAGAACCCAGAGTTTGTTTTAGAGCCGTTTCTTCGACTTCAAATTCAACTTCGGCACCGGGTATATCTCTCAAAGGAGGTTCAATCAACTTAATGAAACTGTAAACAGGAACCTTATTTTTGGCATTTTTATCCATATTTACAAGAATCGTTGCAGTATTAGAACCGTACTGTTTCCCCTCGATATAATTTGTTTCTTCAGTTTTTCCTATTTCCGTATAAACACTTTTGATTCTTCCTTTAGAGTAACTTTTCAGTATATCTTCTCCCCATTTTACGATTTTCTCTGTTCTGAATATTCTTGTTCCTTCTGGAAGTTTTATCCTTACTCCGAAGCTCCCTTCTTCAGCTTTTGGTATGAACTCATTACCAATTACAGGAATTAAAAAAATCGAAATTATCAGAAGTAACGCTGAAACACCTATAACCCTGAAAGGCTTATCAAGGGCTTTATTCAGTATTTTCCAGTAAAATTTGCTTCTTTTTTTTCTCCCGGACTTAACTATTCTCCCTTTTAAAAACTTTGAACAAGCAGATGGTATAAGCAAAAATGCAACTACAAGAGAAGATAATAAAGAAAATGCCACGGTATAAGCCTGTTCTTTGAAGAGTTCACCCCCAATACCGTGCACATAAACAATAGGAAGAAACACAATCACTGTGGTCAGTGTTGCTGCAAAGATAGCCGTTCCTACCTCATTTGTTCCAAAAATAGATGCTTCCTTTTCATCTTTTCCAAGTTCTCTATGCCTGAATATGTTTTCCACAACTACAATGGCATTATCTACAAGCATACCTGCACCAAGAGCTAATCCACCAAGGGTCATAATGTTCATAGTTAAACCACTGAAATACATCAAATTGAAAGTCGCTACTATTGAAATAGGTATTGCAACACTAACAATTAATGTGCTCCAGATATTTCTCAAAAAGAAAAAAAGAACAATAACTGCGAGTATAATTCCATAGATTGCAGCCTGTTGAACCTCCTTAATGGCACTATTTATAAACAATGCCTGCTCTTTAGCAACCACTATCTCTACATCTGGAAAATCCGTTTGAAGGCTTTTTAAAAGCTTTTTTATTTCTTTTGATACGAGGACGGTGTTGCTTTTTGCCTCTTTATATATTGAAATTCCAACACCTTCATTACCATTATATCGTACAATAGATTCAATATCTTTATCCTCAAAGTAAACATCAGCCACTTCCTTTAAATATACAGGAACGTTAGCATAAAGTGAATTATTTATTTCTCCCGGCAGGAATTCTTTTTTTCTATATCCTATTACCAATTCTTTAACGTCCTCTAAATCCTGGAATTTTCCTATTCCTTTAATAATATATACTTTTTCATTATCTTCAATTCTTCCTCCGGAAGCATCAACATTTGCAGAACGGATTTTCCTTTTTATAGAGCTTTCACTGATGTTATACGCTTCTAATTTATATGGTTTTAATACTATCTTTATTTCTCTGGTTCTGCCTCCCTTAACTGAAGCTTTTGCAACACCTTCAAGCCTTTCAAGTTTTCTCTTGAAAACATTTTCAGCAACCCTCCTGAGTTCATCAAGGTCATAATCATTTTTTGCTATTAAACATATTGTCATAATAGGGGCAGCTTGAGGATTGAACTTCGATACAGTTATCCTTTTTATTTCCTTTTCTCCCTGTAACCTTCCTGCAATTTTTTGTACATCCAGCAGGGCAAAATCCATATCTGTGTTCCAGAAAAATTCAACAGTAATAAGTGCCCGGGAAACTCTTGAAATTGAACTGACTCTTTTTACCCTGCTTAAAGTGCTTAATTCAGCTTCAAGAGGTTTAACATATTTCTGTTCTATTTCAAAAGGCGGCTTTTCCTCAGTCTCTATATTTACCATTATTTTTGGGCTTGAAACGTCCGGCAGAAGGTCAATACCAAGTTTTTTAAATGAAATTACTCCAAGAAGCAAAATCGCAAGAAATATCATAACAACTGTTACAGGGTATTTTACAGAAAATTGGGGTATATTCATCTACTTATCCTTACTTTCATTTTATCTTTCAGGGTTTCATATCCTCTTATAACGAGCATCTCTCCTTCAGATAAACCAGACTTTACCTCAATATTTTCTTCATCTTCAAGGCCGGTTTCAACTTCTCTTATTTCGGCTCTCTGGTTATTAATCACAAAAACAACATCTCTATTTCCTCTATTTGATATAACAAATTTTGGTATAACAACAACACCTTTTTTACTTTCAACTATAATATCAGCTTTAATAAACATTCCAGGACGAAGAATATTACTATTGTTATCGATAATCACAACCACCTGGTATGTTCTTGTAACAGGATCGATATTGGGGCTAATATTGGATACATATCCGTAAAAGGTTTCTTCCTTCATAGAGTAGTTTGTTATTTTAACTTTTTGTCCTGTCTTAACTTTTGTTATGTCATCATTTGAGATATTCAACTCACATTTAACTTTCTTAAAATTTAATACTTTTCCCAGCTCCATTCCAGCAGGTATTTTATCTTTTTCTGCAATTGATTTTAAGTCAGCAAGGATTCCATTAATTGGTGCTTTTATTTTCAATTTTTCCAGCTCAAGAAGGGCAGCTTTATAGTTCAATTCTGTATCAACTTTATTTTTTTCAGCATTCTGTAAATCTCTCAGGGTAGCACCACCGTTTTTGTAAAGGCTTCTTGTTTTTTCAAGTTCTACACGGGCAAATTCCATTGCCATCTTTTTTGATTCCAGTCTCACCCCGTAAGAAAATTCATCATTTTTAAGTTCTGCAAGAAGCTCTCCTGCTTTCACAGTCCTCCCTTCTATAAATACAGGTTTTCCATCTTTCCTGATGAAATGAATGATTCCACCTACTTCTGCTTTAATAGAAGCTTCTTCTATTGCTTTAAGAGTGCCTGTAACGGTTACATAAGATTCAATATCGCCTTTTCTTACCCGTTCTACAGTAACAGGAACTCTCAGGTCAACCGGTTCAGGTTTATCCTTTCTACTACAGGAAAAAATAACAACGATAGATAATACAAAGATAATAATGTGGTTTATTTTCATAAGACCCCCTCAATTAACGCGAAATATTTGTCCTGATAGATCGGTTATTTATTACAATAATTTATATACGTAATTTAACTTATTCTGTTACCTTTTTCAATAAATTTAATCAGGAATTTTTTTCTATATATTCGCTATTTATCTCACAATTATTTCTTATTTAACCGATAAAACCATCCTGTATTGAGCATGTTCAATAATCTCTTACTGCTAAAAAACGAATTTTTCTGGTTTAATAATCTGTTGTTATTATCATAGGTAGAAAAGATTAGATCAAAGAATGGGTTTTAAATCAGGAAGACCTATTTTATCTATAAAAATATATAATTCAACGAATGTAAAAAATATCATCATTTTTTGTAATAATTTTCAATATAATCAACGACTTCATCAGGAGTGTCAACAATATGAAAAATATCGATATCCTCAGGTGAAATATTTTTATTTGCAAGAACGACATTTTTTATCCATTCAATCAGCCCATTCCAGTATTCAGAGCCAAAAAGCACAATGGGAAACCTTTTTACTTTTTCAGTTTGAACCAACATTATTGCTTCAGTAAATTCATCAAGGGTACCGTATCCACCAGGAAAAATAACAAAAGCATGGGAATATTTTTTAAACATAACTTTACGAACAAAAAAATATCTGAAGCTTATTAACTTATCTATATATTTGTTTGGTTTTTGTTCTGTTGGAAGGTCTATATTCAGGCCAACAGATTGAGTTTTTGTTTTGTATGCACCTCTATTAGCAGCCTCCATAATGCCGCCTCCAGCTCCAGTAATTATACAATATCCTTTTTTAGCCAGCTTTTCTGCTGTTTCTTCTGCAAGTTTATAATACTTATTTGTTCTTTTCATTCTTGCGGAACCAAAAAATGTAACCGCAGGCTGAAGTTTTGTCAACTCTTCAAAACCTTCAACCAGTTCAGAAATAATTCGAAATACACGCCAGGTATCTTTAGCAACATCATTATACATCACTATTCTCCTTTTTTATTAAAGATAACAAAAATGAAATTTTTATACAAGTTA
>QNDJ01000018.1 GCA_003644825.1 Candidatus Zhuqueibacterota bacterium
ATCAACCTTTTTAACATTTAATCTATTAAAAGAATTTAAAACCTTAAGATCGCCCTTTCTGATATTTTCTGAAATAACTTTCAAACATCTTTTGGAGTATACTGCAAAAAGAGGTTCAAGAAATCCATTATACTCCGGAACGATAATATCATATTGTGTTTCTACATATTCAAACAAATAAGATATTGCTCCGGGTTCTATAAATGGCATATCACAGGCTAAAATAAAATTATAAAATGTATCGGAGTAATTCAACCCTGTGTAAATTCCTCCAAGAGGTCCTTTTCCAGGTATTTTATCCTTTACAATTAATTCCACTTCAAGTTTTATGTATTTTTCTATATTATTTGTTACAATTATAATCTTATTGAATAAACCTTTCAGCACTTCAACTATATTTTCTATAATGGTTCTACCATTAATTTCTATGAAGGGTTTAGGTAAGAAGATTCTGCTTGATTTCCCTCCACATAGAATAATTGCATTTGCATTTCTGAATAAATTGTTCATCTACTTTTATTTTTCTCTAATTGTCTTTTTTATTAGCTTAATGATTTCCGGGATTTTTCTGGCAATTTCTGGAGACAGTTCCATACCACTTACGATTTCTTTCGGTTCAACCCCGATTATAGTTATATCTTTAAATGATTTACCGGTCCTTTCAACAATACTCAATGCCTCCATAAAACCAAGCTGATGGAGGGAAATAGAAGCTACATCGCCGGATATAATATCTTCTGGTTTAAATTTATAGACCGTTCCAGGCTTACCCCCACCCTTAACAGCATCTATAACAATAAGTTTTTCCACATTTCCAAGCATCTGCAACGCATCCAGAGTTGCAGTTCCTGCATCTATTAAACTTACATCTTCTGGAAGTGTTGTTTTTTCCAGTTCTCTTATTATGTGAACTCCCACACCTTCGTCTTTAAGTAATAAATTACCAATTCCTATTATTACTATTCCAGAAGTAAGGTCCGGGAGTAAGCCATTACTGGTCATTTATTACATAGATTATAAAATTCTGAATTTACTTATCAATTCACCATCAGGATTAATCATATGCACAGCACAGGCAATGCATGGGTCAAAAGAACGAACCACTCTGACAGCCTCAATTGGGTTCTTCGGGTCTTTAATTGGTGTTCCAATCAGTGCCTGCTCGATTGGTCCTTTCTGTCCCATATCATCTGTAGGACCGGCATTCCAGGTTGTCGGAACAACACATTGATACCTGTCAATCTTTTTATTTTTAATTGTAATCCAGTGACCAAGAGAACCTCTCGGTGCTTCTGTTAATCCCATTCCTTTACCTTCTGCAGGGATTTCAAATTTATTATGAACAGGCTTGGATGGGTCAAGTTGCTTTACCCATTCTGCACATCGGTCTGCTACAACCTTACAATCAAATGCTCTGGCAGCGTGCCTCCCAAGAACAGAGAATAGTGCATTAATATCGGCATTAAAAATCTTCAGAGTCCCTTCTATCAGCTTTGAGACATTTTCGTTTTTACCACTTAAATGAGCTGTTACCATTCTTGCCAGAGGTCCAACCTCTACTACCTTTTTATCATAACGAGGTGCTTTAATCCAGGAATAAGAACCAGGTTTTTCTGGTTGTGGAACTGTTTCACCTTTTGATGGATGGAGACCACTTCCTGAAGAAAACCTTGAGTTTTTAACATACTCTGCAATTTTATCCGCTGAGAAAGGTTTTAGCTTGCCATCTATATATACACCTGGCGGAAGAAGTTTGTTGTTTCCATCTATATCTTCTTCAAAAACACCGTAAGAAAGGAAATTACCACATCCTTTTCCGATTGAAAAATATTCTTTATACACTTTTGCAACCTCTATAACATCAGGAATGTAGTTATTATCAATAAAGGTTTGTAGTTCTTTTAATCTGGAAGCATAGGCGATAATTTTGTCAACTGTGGGTTTTTGTGTTGCTCCACCCGGCATTATTCCCATTTCGTGGGGCATTTTTCCGCCGAATATACACAGCATTTCATGGGCTTTACTTCTCATTTCCAGAGCTTTCAGATAATCTGCAATAGCTGCAATGTTTAACTCTGTGTCTGTAATGTAATTTCCCTTATATCGAGGAAGAAATGGAGCGGCAGCTGTAGTTCTTCCACTATCTACTTCAGATTTTACCCAGGCTTTTACCCTGTTCAGTTTCGGGTCTTTTCCTTTATAATTAAGAATAGCTGTTATATCCACATAATCAAGTGCAGCAAGATGATAGAAATGGAGTATATGAGATTGAATGTAATTTGCTCCGAGCATCAGGTTTCTGATTAATCTACCGTTTTCCGGGGGTTTTACTCCAAGAGCACTATCAAGATTCAATGTCGAAGCCTGAGCATGGCTGGCCGGGCACACTCCACAAATCCTCTGGGTAATCATCTGGGCATCAACAGGATTCCTTCCTTTAAGAATTATCTCCCATCCTCTAAACATTTCTCCACTACTTTTTGCATCAACAACCTTACCATTATCGACTTCAACTTCTATTTTGAGATGCCCTTCAATCCTGGTTATTGGATCTATGGTGATTTTTTGCATTTGTCTTCTCCTTTACTTTGTTTTTCTATTTTACACAAGGTTTTTAACTTTCTTAATTTTTCCTGTCCATCTAATATCTTTCACCTTTGAAACAGGAAGAACTGAATAAAGCCCTTCACCTTCATGGTCTGGAAAAGTAGGCTCTGTACATCCAATACAGGGAGAACCACACTGAATGCACCAGTTAACTTTGTTATTCCAGCTTCTTATAGGGACATCACAATGAGATATTGGACCCTTACAGCCTAATTCAAATAAACATCCTTCATCATCTCCATAATCTTTTGCCATTTTACCTTCATCAAAGTATCCTCTTCTCTCGCACTGGTCGTGAACAAGTTTTCCAAAAAATAGTTTTGGGCGTTTTTCCTCATCAAGCTCAGGAACTCCGAAAAGTAATACATGTGCAATTGTTCCAACGACCCAATCAGGATGACAGGGACAACCGGGTATATTTATCACTGTAGCCTTTGGAATTATTTTATAAACCGGCATAGCTCCAGTAGGGTTTGGTGTTCCAGAAGGAATACCTCCAAATGCAGCACACGTTCCTACACTTAATACTGCCTGAGCGTTTGCTCCAAGCCTTTCCACCCATTCCTTTGCGGTGATATGTTTTCCATTACTTTCTCCCATTGTAGAATAGATACCATTTTCTTTTGTTGGAATGGAGCCCTCCACAACAAGAACATATTTTCCTTTTTTATTTGTTTCAGCGTCTGTAAGTATTTTCAGGGCGAGGTCACCCGCAGAAGCCATTATGTTGGGATGAAATTCCAGACTTATTGTTTCTGTAAGAACTTCGGCAATTTCGGGATAAACAGTGTTTATCGTAGAAATTGAACAACCAGCACAGGATTGACCCTGTATCCATAAAACCGGAAGATTTCCAGCCTTAACTGCCTTCTCTTCAAGGGATTTCTTTACAGGTGCTACCCATTCTGAACCTCCAGTTTTTGAGGCACAGGCTGTAACTCCCGCCACACCAACAGTTACTGTTCCTCGGCCCATCAGCTCCAAAAACTCTCTACGCGTAAGACCCATCTGGACCTCCTTTCTTTTTTATTGTTATAAAAATAAAAATACTTTTTATGTTAATTTTGTTAATTGTTTAATATAATATAAATTATACAATTTTTCTAATAAAATATATATGTTACTAGAAAGATAAAGATAACTTAAAATATATTTTGAAAATAGAGAATTAAAATTGAAAAAGAGGATGTTTATATTATTGTTAGGTATCCACCGGACACGTAAATGGTACTCATATCCTATTTATAGATACCCTCGACCTTTTAATACAACATTTCATTGAGTAGAAATTAAAATATTGATTATCTTTTTTAAACTAAATAATAAACTATTTCTTTTTTGGAACAGGATGAGCAATTTTCTTAAATGCTTCTTTAAAATCTTTTATTTCTACATAAGTGGGGCTTTTTTTATTATGACAATCTTTACACCGGTCCAGAGTTTTTATTCCACCATTAGCTAAAAACTTTTTTGTATCCTTCATTATGGTCATCTTTTTGTATACACTTCCCGGTCCATGACACGCTTCACAACCCACACCTTCTTCAATTTTGTAACTTGTAGCAAGGAGTTTTTTATCCTTTGTTCCGGCTGTAGTATGACATTCAAGACATTCCTTTGCTTTTTGAGGGTCTCCTTTTATTCCGAGTTTTTTTGCAATTTTTTTGCTTTCATCAGATGCCAGAGTTTCATAAGCTTTTGAATGTTTTTCTTTACTCCAGATTGCTGCCTGATTACCATACTTTTTTAATTTGTGACAGATGTTACACTTCTTAACTCCCACATACTTGTAAGTTTTCTTTGCCTGCTGAAAATTCAAAAATAGAAAAGATGCAAGTAAAAGACTTAAAAATAAGAACAAAAATTTTTTCATAATATATCTCCTTTAGAATTTTCCTTATTTTTATTTTATTAAATTAAGTTCCAGAAAGTTCCTTTTTTTCAGTTTTTTTCTTTTCTTTTACAGGATTTATATACGGATTATAACAATAGATCCCGCATTGCAGGCATCTTCCGGCTTCATAAATTGCCTTTTCTTCAGGGATAGTTTCTTTCAATTCGTTGAAATTATCGAGTCTTTCCTCGGGTGGAAGTGTTTTTTCTTTTACTTTTTCGGATTTATCTACACCTTCGAGTTTTTCCAGTTGAGATTCAGGGATCAGGTCCTTCTGCCTTTTTATAACAGGAATATGCCCTTCAGTAAGCTTATAATGTATTGACCTGGCAGCAAACCTACCCTCAGATATAGCTTTGGTTGCAATATCAGGTCCGGTTCTGAAGTCTCCACCAGCAAATACAAAAGGCTCGCTGGTCTCACCTGTTTCTTCGTCCACTATTATTGTTTGCCTTCTTGTCAATTTCAAATGTCCACTTCTTTCATCAGGTCGAACAAAAGAGGCATCAGGATGTTGACCAATAGTTAAAATTATAGAATCCGCATCAACAGTCATTCTCTCTGATGGGTCATACTTAGGGTTAAATCTACCCTCTTCATCAAAAACAGAAGTACACCGCTGGAGCTCTATTCCCTTGATTCTACCATTATCGGTTATATACCTGTAGAATCCCCAGGAACAATTTATATTTACACCTTCTTCAATAGCCTCTTCTATTTCTTCATCAAGAGCTGGCATCTCACATCGTTTTTCGAGGCAGTATAACTTTATATTTTTAACTCCCATTCTAACAGCTGTTCTTGCAGCATCCATAGCTACATTACCACCACCTATAACTACAACTTTCTCTCCGAGGTCAAATTTCTCACCTTTTGAAGCACCCTCCAAAAACTTTGTTCCTAAATAAACACCATCAGGGCTTTCATCTTTTGTCAATGTGTAGCTTTCCCAGGCTCCAATAGAGATATACACAGCCTCGTATCCATTGGCAAAAAGAAATTCAAGATTGAAATCTCTCCCTAATTTTACATTCTTTCTTGCCTCAATACCAAGTTTCAGTATTCCTTCGATTTCCCAATCCAGTATCTTTTTTGGTAATCGGTACTCGGGGATTCCATACCTAAGCATTCCACCCAGTTTTGGTTCTGCCTCGAATATAGTTACAGTGTATCCCAATCTACGGAGATAATATGCACAGGATAAACCTGAAGGTCCACCACCTACAACAGCAACTTTATGACCATTATCTGGAAGAACAGGAACAGGAATCCTCTTATTATTAACATACTCGTAATCTGCACAGAATCTTTTTAAGGAATTAATAGCAACAGGTTCATCTATTAAATTACGCCGGCAAACTTCCTCACAGGGGCGAGGACAAACCCTGCCAATGGATAAGGGAAGTGGACATCTTTCTTTTATTGTTAATAATGCGCCCTCAATATCACCTTCTCTAATCTGTTTGATATATCTCGGAATATCGATATCCGAAGGACACGCCTGTCTGCACGGAGATAAACATTCCTCTACTGTATTAAAATGTAAGATTCTATCCGAGGCAGATAGAAGTGAAATTATACCTCTGGGACATGCCTCTACACATTTACCACAGGCTCGACATCTAGAAGGGTCAGTTATGGGAAGGTGATTTTTACCCATCCTGATAGCATCAAAAGGGCAAACATTCACACACGTTCCAAGGCCCAGACAACCAATTTCACAGATAAGGTCTCCTTTAAATAGTTTATCTGCTGCTCTACAATCTTCAACACCCTCATAAATGTACTTTCTTTCGGAACGTTCGCCACCATTACAATAACTTTCCCAGATTTTTGGTTCAACAATGCCAACTTCCATTCCCATAATTCTACCAACATTATCGTGGATAGTTGGGCCACCTGCTACACAGGCAGTTACTGGGGCTTCACCTTTGACAATAGCTTCAGCACAGGCTGCACATCCAGCATATCCACAGGCACCACAATTGGCACCAAGCAATGCATCCTGAACTTCAAGAATTCGCTTATCTATTTTTACATAAAAGACCTTTGAGGCTATACCCAGAGCTATACCTACAAATATACCTAATCCGCCAAGAAATGCTAATGAATACCACATAGTATCATATCCTTATTTATCTAAGCCATACCCTTAAAACCTAAAAATGCCAGTGCCATTAATCCTACTGAAACCATTGCAATAGCAGTTCCTTTGAAGATTCTTGGAATATGACATATCTCATATCGTTCTCTTATACCGGAAAACAAGGTTATTGCTAAACCATAACCTACAGAACTACTAAATGCAAAAATCGCTGTCTCTATAAAATTATAACTACTTCTTATACACAGAATAGCTACCCCAAGAACAGCACAGTTTGTGGTGATTAATGGCAAAAATATTCCAAGTGCCTGGTATAGATTCTTCAAATTTTTTCTTACATAAAATTCCGTAAGTTGAACAAATCCCGCAATAACCAGTATAAAAACAACCGTTTGTA
Source organism: Candidatus Zhuqueibacterota bacterium (assembly GCA_003644825.1). GTDB lineage: Bacteria > SM23-31 > SM23-31 > B21-G16 > B21-G16 > B21-G16. The sequence continues at coordinate 7,003 of QNDJ01000018.1, forward strand.
AATGAACAAGATTTAAAGGTTCAAGAAAAGCTTTTTGAAATATCCAGGTAACTATTGAAGACATAGTAAGAACAAAAACCACTGCCAGAGCCATACCAATAGCGGAATCTCTTTTCTGGGAAACACCTAAGAATGGACAATTGCCAAGATATTTTGCCAGTATTATATTATTAACAAATATTGCAGAAACTATCATAAATATGAATTTCATCAGTTCAGCTCCTTAACTACTTTTTAAAAACGTTCATTACCGCTAATAAAACACCAAGGCATATAAATGCTCCCGGAGCAATCACAAGAAATGAAAATGGCAGATATGATTTACCAAATACGCTCATTCCGAAAAAAGTTCCGGAACCGAGAATCTCCCTGATACTTGCAAGAACTGTCAATGAAATAGTAAAACCAAGCCCGATTCCAAGACCATCCGCAAAAGAATAGATAACCGAATTCTTTGAAGCAAATGCCTCGGCTCGACCTAATATAATGCAATTAACAACTATTAAAGGAATAAAAATACCAAGCTGTTCATAAAGCGTATAAAAATAAGCTTGAGTTACAAGCTCTACAATAACTACAAAGCTGGCAATTAGCACAATATAGGAAGCAATTCTTACTTCTGACGGTATTATCTTCCTTAAAAAAGAAATTATTACATTAGAGCAAACAAGAACAAAAGCTGTAGCAAGCCCCATTCCCAGACCATTCTTTGCTGCGGAAGTAACCGCCAGAGTAGGGCATAACCCTAATACCAGCCTGAAAGGCGGTATATCTTTCCAGAATCCCTTGGTAAACTCACTTATTACTCTCATAGCTTTTTTCCAGAGTTTCAATTATTTCTTTTTGATGATTACGAATTAACTGAGCAGCATTTTCAACTGCACTTACAATAGCAGTACTTGAATAAGAAGCACCTGTCAAAACATCTATTTTGCCACCATCTTTCTTAAGTTTAAAACTTTCTTTATATGGTAATCCATAATATTGACTCAGGTAAGAGAATTCCAAAGCCCTTGCTCCAATACCTGGAGTTTCGTGATGTTCTGTAGCTGCAACACCAAGAATTGTAGAGTTCTCAAAGTTGAACCCTACCATAAGTTTAATGTCTCCTCCGAATCCACCGGGACCAATACTCTCGAAAGCAACAGCTATGCATTTCCCCCCTTTGAACCCGGGATAAAAAACATATTTAACACCATCAAAGGTCATTTCTTTTTTTGTTGCAGCGGGGTCATTTTCCACATTCTTCATAATTTCCTTAATTGCAGGACCTCGAATATAAATGTCCTTTTGAGCTTCTATTCGGGTATTCAATGAATTTTTTAATGCTGTAAGAGAAGTCCCGGATAAACCTCCTATTACTCCTATTACAAGAACTATTTTTACCATTTTAGACATTTAAATTCCCTTTCAAATAAGCAGGTTTTGAATAAATCTCATCTAAAAATGGGTTTGCAATATTCATTAAAAGTATTGCATATACTGCACCGTGTAAATTACTTCCAAGTGAACGAATCAATATTGTAAATGCACCAGCAAAGAATCCGAAAATCAACATAGGGATCGGGTTCACCGGTGTTGATGATGTGTCTGTTACAAGGAAAAATGCAGCAAAAAAAGTCATACCTGCAAATAAATGGAAAAATGGACTAGGATATGCCTGGGAGTTTAATAGATGAAATAACTCTCCAGTAACAAGTATTCCCACTAAAAAACTAACCGGTTTATGCCAAGTTATATATCCACGGATGATTAAATATAATCCTCCGATTAAAATAAATAATCCCGCCGATGAACCAAGACCGCCCGCCTGTTTCCCAATAAAAAGATCCCATAAATTGTATAGATGACTACCAGCAGTACCTGCTGATTTTGACACACTCAAAGGGTCTATGGATATAAAACCTGTTTTAAAAAATTGTTGAGATGAGGTGTAATCAACTATTTTTGACCAGGATAATTGCATAATAGCAAAGCCTACAAGAACAGGATTCAAAGGGTAGCTACCATAACCACCAAATATCATCTTACCCAGTCCAACCATTACAAGAACACCCATAATAACAAGCCACCAGGGGGTGGATGGTGGCAACAACAATGCCAGTAAAATACTTATGTATATACTATGAAGGTCAAAAATGCTTCCCTTGGTATGTAATAATCTTCTGAATATGATTTCAAAAATGACAGCAAAAACAATTGATAATGCAAGTACCCGTGCAGCATTAAGATGATAGATAACAATAGAAAAAATTATTGCAGGTACCAGAGCAATAATGTGATTTCCCATCATTTTCGGTAAGGTTACTCCAGAATGCCAAAGAGGCTCCTGAGATATTAGTAGCCTTTTACTCTTCGAGTTCATTTTGTTTCTCCAAAGTTGCTTCATCCAGAGCAAATTTTATATACTGAACTAATGGGCGATGTGCCGGGCAAACATAGCTGCATAAACCACACTTTATGCATGCACCAGCGCCCAGTTTAAGGGCTTCCTCAAAATAGTAAAATTCACTCCGTCTGGTTATGAGATGAACCTGTAGATTCTCAGGACAAATCCGGGTACAGCTACCACAATTTATACAGGGGTAATTCTCTACAAATGATTTTTTTGTGTCCTTTTTTAGATATATACCATCAGAAAACATTGTTAAAGAAATATCAAGGTCAAACTGAGAAAAACCTTTCATTGGTCCACCGATATTTACTCTTTCACCTTCTTCAACATTTATATTCAACGTTTTAAGGATATCTCTTATCGGTGTACCATAGAAAACTTCAATATATTTTGGGTTGTCCATAAAATCGCTGAATACAGAAATCCGTTTTTTAATATTCGGGATTCTCAAATAAATTGCATTATAAACTGATAATAAATCTTCTGCTTTTATAACCACCATACCATATTCTTTATATTTTTTCCAGGCAGGCCTTTTAAATCCGAGTAATCGATTAACAATGTAATGTTCGAGTCTATCAAGATAATTATAAGGGATGGATAAAACTTCTACATTATTCGGGAATTTTCCTTTTACCGAACTGTAGTCTGCTTCATCAACAGCTAAATAAATTTTTGCTACCGGGGCTAATATTTTTAGTATATTCAAAGATTTGATAATGGCATCATAATTATTTCTTAAACACATTCTGTTATTTATAAAACCTGGTTCTTCATCAACACAGTTTATAAGAACTTTCTTTACGACATCGCCAGAAAGCTCGGAGTCAAAAGTCCAGGGTGTATTTACCCCGGTCGAAAGCAGTTGATTGATAATCTCGCTTGCTCTCTTTTCTGGTGGTTTATTACTGATAGGAACAGGAGAAGTTTCAACTTTTTCTACATTTAAAATAATTGCTGGTGTTTTTTCACCAAGGCTTGAAAATCTGTTTTCGATTCCTGAAATTTCTCCTGGAAGAGGAGCTCGCAGAGTAAAACCATTCTCGGTCCTCGCAATTATCTGCCCCGCTGAAACCTTTTCTCCCTGTTTTATAATGGGTTGAAAATCAAAAGAATCTCCATATTTCAGATTTATAATCAACTTCTCTACTTCAGGAGATTTTTCAAGAGGAATATCTTTTTTAATTTCTGGAAGTTTAATCTCTGCTTTTTTCAATTGTATAAGGTTCATTGAATCATCTCACTTTAAATGACATGCACTACAACGGGTTTTTCCTGATTCTGTAAAATACGCAGGAAGGGTATCTGCATGACAGGTAATACATTTTAAATGGTATAACCCGGTTTTACCTCTGGCCTGATGACATCCGCTACATTCGCTACCATGAATACTGAGTAAATCTTCGTGAGAAAAATCAGATGGATTTAGTTTTTCTTCATGACAGTTTGAGCATAACATTAATACCGGTTTTGCAGAACCCTGTTCGTGGCAGGTATTACAGGTTTTTGGTTTTATACTTCTATCCACACTATGACAGGTCGTACATTTTTTATGGATTTCTACAATATCATCGTGAGAAAAATCTTTTTCTGGCAGTTTTTTACCGTTTTCCCAGGTTATTTTAGATTGATAAACCTGATCTTTAGAGTATTCATTTTCATGGCATTCACTGCATTCAAATTCCAGTGCTCCACTTATAAGTTCATGATGGCAACTACTGCAGGAAACATTCTTGCCAGATGTATGACGGTAATGGTCAAACATAACATTTCCAGCAACAATTGTGTAATAGTATCTAAAAGGGGGAGGAGGGGCTTCAGTTCCACTAAAAATATATCCTGCAATACCTGCTAATCCAATACAAACCAGAATCAATATAAAAATAGTATTATAGGTTTTACCAAACGTCATTTTATTTCTCTCAAATTAGAGGTAATAAGAAATTTAAAAAATTAAATTTAACAAAAATTTCCTAATTGTCAACTTTTTTTTCTTTTATTTATGGTGGAACTCATTAACCATAAAAG
>QNDJ01000019.1 GCA_003644825.1 Candidatus Zhuqueibacterota bacterium
AACTGGTCCTGGCTTGGTCCGAAACTTGTCGGGAAACTGCACATATATGTTGGAGATATGGATACTTATTATCTTAACAACGCTGTAAAACTGCTTGAGAGATTTCTCGAAAATACTAAAAATCCTTACTATGCAGGAACTGTTGAATATGGTGATGGAAAACCTCACTGCTGGGGCCCTTATGGTAAGGAATTAATAAAACTGATGGCAGATTACATCACTAAAAATGCTCCAGAAGGAGAGGATACTTCTAAATGGAAATATTAGAATAAAAATCAATCCACTACCAGAGTTCGATTCTGGTAGTGGATTGATAAGAAAAATTGGAGATTTTCATCCTGATAAAACTAATGTATTTTTTATTTCTCCTCAATCTTTTTTAAAGCCCATTCTGCAGCTCTTTTAATAACATTTCTTGGTGATTTCATTGTTGATGCCTGCTTGAGGAAAGGTATTACAGATTTATCACCACATTTACCAATTGACCTTAAAGCTTCCGCTTGTGCAAGGTAACTACTATCTTTTTCGAAACGTTCTTCAAAGAATTTTATTAAATCAGGATTTTTAAAATCGCCGAGTGCTCTCAGGGCAGATGTTCTAACTTTAGAGTTATTATCTCCACATTTTGCTTTGAAAAAATCGATATATTTTTTATCCTTTATTTTAGCAATAGTTTCAACAGCACTTCTTCTAACAGCCCAGAACGGGTCATTATAGGCTATTTCTATTAGACTATTCATTGCATTGTATTCATCTTTGAACCTGAGCAACTCGGAAGCAGCCCACATTTTTCCAATCACATCATCATTTTTCAACTGATAAATTAGTTCATCAATCCCTTTTTTAAAGCTCCATTCCTTTAAAAGAAAATTGCCTTTATCAAACCTCACCATAAGGGGTTTCTCATTCACACTGAATTCAAATTCTTCTCTTTTCTTTTTTATCCACACTTTTCGGCAGAACTTTTCACCGGGCGTAACAACCTCAATTATAACAGGTGTTTTGTAAACAGGAATCCCTTTTGTTGTATCCTGAGTTTGAATAACCCGCAGATTAACTTTTTTAGTTTTATTATTCCATGAATAGCTTATATCAAAGATTGGGTGTCCAGGTTTGAATACCCATTGATTGAAAAACCAGTCGAGATTTTGTCCCGTTACTTTTTTCACTGCATTCATAAAATCATAAGTATCTACAACCTGAAAGGCATATTTATGAAGAAAATACTGTAAAGTCCTGAAAAATGATTCGTCTCCCAGAACAAACCTTAACATATGTAAAACAGATGCACCTTTCTGGTAGGTATGTCTGTTAAAAACATCTGATGGTTTATTATACCTGTTGAACACAATAGGGTGCATATATTTTGTATGAGCTTCTCTGAGATATGCATTTTTTTTACCAAGAAGAGCAACTGCAGCTTCGTCTTCACCTTTAGCATACCTCGTGTAGAGATAATCAGAATAGGTCGCAAAGCTTTCGTTCATCCATGTGTGAGCCCAGGTTCTTAATGTAATAAGGTCGCCCCACCATTGATGTGAAAGCTCATGAGCAATAACAGTTTCCCAGGAAAAATCCTGTTCAGCTTTTTTATCGTGGATTACATTCTGGTCAAGTACTGTAGCAGATGTAGCTTCTGCACCACCACCCTGACCCGGAATTGTAACCTGGTCATACTTAGCCCACGGATATTTAAACCCAAAAAGATTATTATAAAAATCCATCATCTTTGGTGTATTTCTGAATATAAAACGCGCATTCTCAACATCTTTTTTGTACACCCAGTAGTTTATAGGAGTAGAACCCAGAGAATCACGGATTACCTCGTATGGACCTATAGCAAGCATAAAAAGATAGGTAGAATGTGGTAAATCCTGTAACCAGTGATAAGTTTTCGTTTTGTTTTCTTTATCTTCTGTTACATTAATAAGCTTACCATTCGAAAGAACCCTGTATTCACTTTTTACAGTAACTATTACTTCCTGTGTTACCTTATCATTCGGATAATCATAACAGGGAAACCAGTGATGAGCGTTTTCTGGCCAGGATATTGTTGATACTAAAGAAGGATTCTCGGGGGTTTCTTCATTAAAAAAAAGACCAGCTTTAGGGTCCTTACCATTATATTTTACTGTAAAAAATAATGTATCACCATAACTGTATGTTCTCAACAGGTTTACTATTAATTTACGGTCTGTTTGTTTAAACTTTAACGGAAGATACCTCTGATTCAATACTTCAGTTACTTTAAATTCTTCTGCGTCAAGAATACATCTATTAAATCCATCTCTTAAGGGTGTTAAAGTTATTCTATTTTCCCCTTTAAAAGTTTTATTTTTCAGGTCAAAGAAAAGTTTTAATCTGTAATGAATAGCGTCATAATCTCTGCTCCTTTCTGAACGTTCTGGCCTTTTATATACATCAATTTTCTGAGCGTTCAGTGTTTGAGTTGAAAAGGTTATTAGCAACAGGAAAAGAAAAATCTTTTTCATAATTATCTCCACGAGTTTTATTTTTGATTATACAAAGTTAATTAGAAAAACAAGAACCTGAAAGAAAGAGCAATTTACAAAATCCACCATTTAAAACCTGAATGTTTCAAATTCAGTTGAACACGGTGGTCCTGGTGCCAGATGTAAAACAGGTGTTTCAGATAGTTCCATAATCAAGCATCCTGCTGTAAAAGCACCTCTTTTCTGCCTTTTATGATTACAAATAGGATTATCAGGATCATCATGAGAACTAAGAATAGACTTTATCGTTTCAACTGTTATTTTCCCTGAAGATTCTTTTATTCTTTTTTTGATTGTATTTAATCTAATCTCGGAGTTCGTTGGATGTTTTCTTCTTCTTTCGGGCGGAATTTTCTTCAATATTTCTTTAAAAATGCTCTGGTCATCATTTACAATTGGATGGTTTGTATGATAAACTTCTGTTGCACCCCTGTATGGAATGAACCTTTTTACCTTATTTGCAGAACATTCAAAATCGACAATTTCTTCAGGACCACCAATAGTATAGTTCTGGCCCGAAGCATGTTTCACATTCTGGATGAATTTAATAGCATCTTTATATGTTTTTTGGGCTAAAACACCTCTTACAATGTAAGCAACCGGTAAACCAGCAGGACTGGGATTTAATTGAAGCAAAGTATTACAGCATATTCCGATTGAATGATTATTCACTCCAGTAGTTGCAATATACCCCGCAAAAGTGAAAACAAACGATTCAAGGGAAGATTTATCGTGTTTAATGTGTAAAAGAACCTGATACCCGTCAGTATAAACAGGGATGTCCATATTTTGAGCAAGGAGTGGCGGAATACCTTTCTGTTTAAATACCCCGATAGCTGAACATTCACGTTGTTCAGGTAGAGTAATACCAAATCTTCTATTTCGTCCATACCACCATTCTTCGTCACCTAATTGATATGCAAAAATTGTTTTAAAATCGATTCCTGTTCCTTCTGCTATTCCTTTCACTTCATCCAGTAAATCAGGTGTCCATTTCTTTATAGCTTTTGTAAAATTTGTGTTATCGAGAAACTCTTTAATATAATTATCAGGATTAACAGACCTGAATCTCTGTAAATTCTCTTTCCATAGTGCAACAATTTCCGAGATTTCCTTTTTTAAAGTTTCCCCGTAAATCTGCCCTCTTTTTCTTGGGGAACCGGTTAAAGTTACTACTTTCAGGTTCTTATAATTTTCACTTCTTTCATATATCATTGGATTCAATACAAAACCTGCCGAAAGAAGTGCACTTTTCCTTAAAAAAGTCCTTCGTCTCATTTATCCCTCATAAATATATGTTGTAAGTAAAAAATTTTCAGGTGTACAGATAGCTGTAAACATATCTGTACACCCTTTAATTACTTTTCAGGTTCCCAGTTCAAGTTCAGAGGTTCCCTTTCCGGAAAAAGAGAAATCCCCGCAGATTCCACTTTCTGTTTAAATGCTTTTACATCTTCATCGAATACTCTATTGAACTCTACAAGAGTTTTTCCCAGAAAATCTTCAGCCTGTTTTAAATAAATCATTTGTGCTTCAGTGGGAGCATCCCACGAAGATTGTAAAGAACGATAAACACCGCTGAGTTTTCCTATAGCTGTTATATCTCTGGCAAGGATTCCCTGCTTTTCCTGGGGACCTAAAAGTTTATCCAGCACCCCTGAAAGAGTCTTTTTCAGATTCTCTGCTGATTTTCTTATTTCTTTTGCTTCTGCATCTTTCCTGTTTTTTATCTGTTCCAGGATGGTATTAATTGATTTTTTTGTATTCTGAATTCTGTTTACAGCCTCAGTTATTATCTCAATTCTTTTTCCGGCTCGTATAATTGTGTCATATTTTTTCTGCCGTTCTTCCATTGTTATAGATACTCTCGGGTCAGGTAAAACCTCAACCTTCCCTGAGACTTCGTTTTTTCCTGATTTTATTTTCACTGTGTATGTTCCAGGAAGAATCTCAGGACCTGGAGAAGGCATTCTCCTTTGCTGTTCTCCTATCCTGGGCATTTTAAACCCATCTCTTCTGAGGTTCCAGTATACACGATTTATACCTTTTTTCATCGGTCCCTTCATTTTTCTGATAATTTTGCCAGAACTATCTATAATTTCAATATCGACTTTTTTCTCTTTTTTATCTTTACTTTTCGATTTTTCTGGAAGGTTCACACTATAAGTAATCATTGCTCCATAAGGTCTACTTTCTCCCCTGAACATTGCATCAGCCGGAAAATGATAACCACCTACCTGTTTAATCTGGTGCTGATAAGCTGGTGGAATTTCAAAAATGTACAATGGTTTATCAAATATTTCCCGGGTTACTGTTCTGAGGGGTCTAATATTGTCAAGGATGTAAGCTGCCCTTCCGTGAGTTCCAATTACAAGGTCGTGTTCTCTTGGATGAACAATAAGCGCTCTGACAGGTGCTGTTGGTAGACCGTGAGTCCATTTCATCCAGTGTTTACCACCATCAAAACTGATATAAAGCCCGAACTCGGTCCCAAGATAAAGAAGGTCTTTTTTCACAGGGTCCTGTACTATGGTATGGGCAAACCCCCAGCAGGCAGGAGCAGAATCCTTTACCGGGTCATTTTTAGCAAGGTTCTCCCAGGATTTTCCAAAATCTGTGGTTTTATAAATGTATGTAGTCCAGTTACTTCTGCGATGGTCATCAAAAACTGCAAAAGCAGTGGATGCATCAAATTTAGATGCTTCTATATGAGGACACCAGGTATTTGGAGGTAAATCAGGGATATTCCCAACAACATTGGTCCAGTTTTTTCCACCATCGGTTGTTACCTGAACGTTTCCATCATCTGTTCCAGCCCAGATAATATTCCTGTCAACAGGACTGGGTGCTATAGTTATTATAGTGGTATGATTTTCAGCGGCAGTTACATCCATTGTAAGTCCACCACTTTCTCTCTGCTTTTGTTTTTCCGGGTCATTTGTTGTAAGGTCCGGGCTTATAATAGTCCAGGTATCACCCCGGTCTGTGCTCTTATGGATGAATTGACTGCCATAATAAACTGTCATCGGGTTGAAGGGGTCAATCGCTATAGCTGCATTCCAGTTAAACCTCAGTTCAACTCCCTCTGGATGAGCAGGACGAATGCTTTTTCTTTCCCCGGTAATCAAATTAAACCTCATCAGATTGCCCCCCTGGGACATACAATAACCTATTTCCGGGTTCAAAGGGTCACTCAGAGTGGCAAATCCATCACCAAATCCTACTTCTTCCCAGTGATAATTCCGAATACCACCATTTTCCCATACATCACTCGGTCCCTTCCAGGAACCATTATCCTGAAGCCCACCATAAATATTATAAGGGATTTCCATATCTACGTTAATGTGATAAAACTGAGCCACAGGAATATTTTCAACAAAACGCCAGGTTTTGCCTCTATCCATACTTATTGCTATTCCACCATCATTACCATCAATCAGAATTCGACCATCTTCAGGGTTAATCCAGAGGGAATGATGGTCAGGATGAACCCTTGACGAAGGAGAAAGAGGCTTAAAACTTTTTCCACCATCAGTACTCACTGTCAGAGTTGAGTGTAAGCTGTAAATTCTATTTTCATTTTCCGGGTCCACTCTGATATCGGCATAATAGAAAGGTCTCGGGGCAATGTTTTTCGATTTATTTACTATTTTCCAGGTTTTTCCACCGTCCTCAGAACGGCACAGAGCACTCTTTTTTGCTTCCACGAGAGCATAAACAACATCAGGATTACTGCGTGCAACTGCTACTCCGATTCTTCCAAGGGTTCCTTCTGGCAGACCTTCTCTATCGGTAATTTTTTTCCAGTTTTCTCCTCCATCATAAGTAACATATAAACCACTACCAGGCCCACCTGACTTAAAAAACCAGGGCCAGCGGCGATGTTCCCACATTGCAGCAAAAAGTTTATTCGGGTTAACCGGGTCCATTACGAGGTCTGCACAGCCTGTTTTCTTATCAACGTAGAGAATTTTCTTCCAGGATTTTCCGCCATCGGTTGTTTTAAAGACACCTCTTTCAGGATTTTCCCCCCAGGTTGTACCCAGGGCAGCAACATAAACAATTTCAGGATTAGAAGGATGAAGAATAATTCTGTGAATTTTTTCTGTTGAATCAAGCCCCATAAATTTCCAGGTATCTCCTCCATCCAGGCTTTTGTAGACTCCATTACCGACTCCACTACTGTTTCTCGGGTTTCCTTCCCCGGTTCCCACCCATACAATTGAAGGATTTCTCTGAAAAACAGCTATCGCACCTATGGAGGATGCCGGTTCGCTGTCAAATATGGGTTTAAAGGTTGTTCCACCATTTGTCGATTTCCAGACACCCCCGGTTGCTGCTCCTACATAGATTATATTCGGGTTTGACACAACAGCCTCCACTGCCCCTATTCTACCACTCATTCCAGCAGGCCCGATACTCCGGGCTTTCATTCCTGAAAATAACTCCGGTTCAAATTGAGCAAAAACAAAATCCACATCCATGTTGAAAAGAAAGGTGATAACCAGAAAAAATACAGGAATGATTATAATTTTTAATCTTCCTTTTTCTCTAAAGTAATTCTTCATAAGTGCCTCCCTGTTGTTTTAAAAGATTTTAGTTAATTTTAATTACACATTTTTGCTATCTCTTGTGGATTTTTTTTAAATAATTCTTTGAAATGGATTATGGATAGCATCACCCCCACGGAGAGATAAATAAGAGATAGCACAACTCGAAAATATAAACAAATATTTCTGAAAAATCAAGATTTCTAATACTTCCATTTAGAAGTATCTTCTCCTTCTGGAGCATTTTTAGTGATATAATCAGCTATCAGTTTTATTAGTTCTGTTCCTCTTGGACCCCAGCAGTGAGGTTTTCCATCACCGTATTCAACAGTTCCTGCATAGTAAGGATTTTTAGTATTTTCGAGAAATCTCTCAAGCAGTTTTACAGCATTGTTAAGATAATAAGTATCCATATCTCCAACATATATGTGCAGTTTCCCGACAAGTTTTGGACCAAGCCAGGACCAGTTCTTCTCAAGGTAATACCGCAGGTCATAATGTTCCTTCCAGTATTCAGCAACAGAATGGTTAATTTCACCTGTGAGTTTATCCCATATTGGTTCAGGGTATCCGTCTTTACCAACAGGACTGTAAACAGCCTCCCAGATTGCCCACTGTCCTCCAGAACGGCTTTTATCCCCTATTACAAGTTCATATAGATTTTCATCTTTCATCATATATCTTATACTACCATCGGTTGCCCGATTGTTGGGCCTTTCAACTTTCAGCCAGTCATATTCTTTATAGTAAGCGTTTCTGTCTTTATAGATGTTAACTATCTGGTAATACCGGAAATCCACAGGGTCAGGACAGAGAGAAAAAGTTCCTCCGAAAAAGTCAGGATAGAACACCTGCATTGCAAGAGATGCCCAACCGCCTGTGGAGCCCCCTGAAAGAACCCTGGCATAAGGTTTAGATATAATACGAAACTTCTTTTCCAGGTATGGAATAAGTTCTTTTGTAAGAGCATCACCGTAAGGACCAACATTAGCAGAGTTTACACAGTATGAATCATCATAGTAAGGATTTGGATGCTGGAATGTTACTGCAATCATCCTCGGAAAATTTTTTGACGTCCAGGCTCTGTAAAAAGATGTTCCTTCTCTGAAACGGTAAGGTGGCCTCAAAGAAAAATGACCCTGAATATAATTAACAGGATAATATACATCAGGATGAGTTTCATATCCTTCCGGAAGAAGAACCACTGCACCTAGATACATAGGTCGTCCCCAAAACTCTGATATAAGTTTACTTTTTATTTTTATATATTTTACCCATTTTGTATCCCGGGGCATCTTAACAGGAGGAATAACATTACTGCATACCAGTTTAATTGTTTCCTGACCCTCCGGATTAATGTAAACCTTTTTAACATTACTATACAGGTTTCCTGGAGACCTGTTCCATCTTTGCCCTTCCCACTGGTCCTGATGAAGTTGAATAACATAACCATCTGAACGATGAAAGGTTGTATAAATATTTATAAAACCCTGTATATAATATTCCCCGGGTGGAATATCCTTGATGGATTTTAGCGGGTATCCCGGTACATTTTTATCAATTTCTACAGGAATACCAGGCATCAAATTCTCAACATTTTTACCAAATATAGGAACACCTGTAGGACTTACCTGAAACCGTGGTTCCCGATTGCTATTTCGAGAGACAATAACATAAACCCTTCCTGTTATTGGTTTAGAATGAATGGTAGATGGAAAAGAAATTTCAAATTTAAACGGCGATTTTTCCTGAGCAATAGATTTTTGCACTCCCGTATTAATGTTTAAAATAAAAATAGCAATACCAGTTATTACGGCAAAACTTTTTATGAATTTCATTTTCTACTCCTGTGTAAATAATAAAGGTGTGTTTTTGTTTTAGTTAATTTATATTAATGTTTCAGGATTAGTTATATTGAGAATAAAGTTTGATACTTTTCCTCCACAGAATTTTTTGATAAGGTAAGCAAGTTCTTCGGTTATATAATTTAGTTTATTTTTACTAACTGGTGGAAGCCCTTCAACAACAAGGCATATATTTTTAGTATTTTCGGTCATTTTTGACTTTTCACATTCTCTCCAGTTCCATCTTCTACATAGAACATCCTTATCATCGGCATATATTATTTCTCCCTTCTTAGGGTTCATTATATCTTTGGAGTTAAGAGGAGTAAAAAATTCATTTCCTTCAGCATATTTTAAAGTGATGTTTCCCTTAATATTATCTATATCGTCCCCTCCAACGGGAATCATATATTTAATTGAAATATAATTATAAATATCGACAACATTATTTATATGTTTGATGGAGAAACCATTAAGTACCATTCTATAAAGATTCTCAACAGAGCATTTATGTTTTTTCGGTTTTGCACCAAAAGAAGAATATGCCCGTCTCCAGGAAAGGATTCCCGGCTCAGATTCAAGTTCTTCTATTGAATAATTTGATTTTATTCTTTCCTGTTCTTTTTTTAACATATCGAGTATACTATCATTTTTGCCATTATTGTTGATATTTTTAGCAACAACCACTCCTATATTTAAATCTGGAAAATTCTCAAAAATTTTCTTATCAATAATTAACTGCAGAATGTTTTCCAGTGGTTTAATCATCTTTTTAAAATGATAAAATTTTTATCCTGTATTGATTTTTATTATAATGAAATTTATTTTAATCTTCAATATTAAAGATAAAATTCCTTATATATTTTAGTTAAAAAATTGTTATATTTTGCCAGCATCAACAGATATAACTTCAGGAGGAAAAAATGTCAAAAACGATTAAAAGACGAAAATTTATAAAACTGATCGGTGCAGGAACAGCGATATTACAATTTCAAAGTTTTAACCATAACAGAAATAGAAATTCCTCAGAACAACCAAATATTATTCTTCTTTTTGCTGATGATCTCGGATATGGAGACCTAAGCTGTTATGGACATCCGACAATAAGAACAAAGAACCTTGACCGTATGGCAGAGGAGGGAATCAGACTTACATCTTTTTACTCAGCAGCACCAAGTTGCACTCCTTCCAGGGCTGCCCTTTTAACAGGGAGGTATCCAGTTCGTTCAGGATTACCGTATGTTCTGATGCCTGAATCAAAAAACGGTATCCCACATTCAGAAATAACCCTTGCAGAAGCCCTTAAAAAAACAGGTTATAAAACAATGGCAATTGGAAAATGGCATCTCGGACATTCCAGAAAAAAGTTTTTCCCTACTTACAATGGATTCGATTCTTTCTATGGTCTTCTGTATAGTAATGATATGAAACCACCATTCGTTAAAACCGATAAACCACTCCAGCTCTACAGGAATACCGAACCTGTTGAATACCCTGTTAATCAGGACACTCTCACTGAAAGATATACAAATGAGGCAGTAAAATTCATAAATTCCTCTTCTGGAGAACCGTTTTTTCTCTATTTAGCATATAATATGCCTCATCTTCCGATTCATACTTCAGAGCGGTTCAGAGGTAAATCCAGAGCCGGGTTATATGGTGATGTGATTGAAACAATCGATTGGAGTGTAGGGCAGATTCTAAAAACCTTGAAACAGTTGAAACTCGATAAAAATACAATTGTAATTTTCACCAGTGATAATGGGCCCTGGCTTAATTTACCTTCTCGAATGCTCCAAGAAAATAATAAACCCTGGCATACCGGCTCCCCGGGTCCACTCAGAGGTTACAAAGGTAATACATACGAGGGGGGAATGCGTGTTCCCTGTATTATTAGATGGCAGAACAGGATTCCTTCCGGTCAGGTTTCTGCAGAAATGGCTACAACAATGGATATTTATTGCACAATTATTAAAGTTACTGGCTCAAAAATACCCGTTGAACATAAAATAGATGGTAATGATATTCTACCAATGTTAATGGGAATATCATCAACTCCAACTAAAATATTTTACTACTTTAGAGGAAAAAACTTAGAAGCAGTTCGAGAAGGAAAATGGAAGTTCCGGTTGTCAAATCATGCAAGAAAAGATATTAAACCGGGTCAACCTCCAGAACCCGAACTGTATAACCTGGATGTTGACCCATCAGAACGATATAATGTTGCCAGTGAACACCCGGAAATTGTTTCTCATTTAAAACAACTTATGATTAAATTCAAAAAAGAAATAAAAACAAAAAGTAATTAGGTTATCCTGTAGAACTTCAAATATAAAACTCAAATTATCTTGCTTTTATAAAAAA